>NZ_CP094673.1:0-57500 GCF_022827545.1 Hymenobacter tibetensis | reverse complement strand
ATCTGTGGTGGGCGTAGGAAATTTGACAGGACCTGACTTTAGTACGAGAGGACCGAGTTGGACTAGCCGCTCGTGCACCGGTTGTGGCGCCAGCTGCAGCGCCGGGTAGCGACGCTAGGATGAGATAAGCGCTGAAAGCATCTAAGTGCGAAACTCACCTGAAGATGAGATTTCCGATATAGGAAGAGTCGTGGGAGATGACCACGTTGATAGGCGGGAAGTGTAGAGGCCGAAATGCCACAGCTGACCCGTACTAATGACTCGAACGCTTCATGTATACACGACGCCGTGTGGGCTACTGGTTTTCTCGCTTGTCCTTGTGTCAATGACTTTGCGTTGGCTGTTCCTCCCGTAGTGGGGGGCCGCAGCCGACGACACCAGTAATGGTGGCTTTAGCCCGGGTGTTCACCTCTTCCCATTCCGAACAGAGTCGTTAAGCCCCGGAGCGCCTATGGTACTGCCTTCATCGGTGGGAGAGTCGGTCGCCGCCAACCTTACTGTTATGAGTCCAGCGCCCCTCCGGCTTCGTGCCGTCGAGGGGCGTTGGCCGTTTATAGCTATCCACTTTAAGCTGGGATATGGATAGCTGCATGAAGGATATATTGGCTTAATGAGATACCAGTTATGTTTCTCCCACGCAGTTAGTACATCCACAATTAGACGATAAGATACCTCATTGCTTTAGTCTTGTTGAGAAGGAAGTGTTTCAATGCGTGGTGTGGAGTTGCGATGTGCCAGCCGGTAAGTAAGAGCAACCACCACGTTGTTCTTAGTAGACGTAGTTAATGGTATGTAGCTGCCTTGTACTGCTTTAGGCTGGTTGTAATTAGCTTGTCTTACCAAGCCTAGCTGCATGTTCAGGTGAGCGTTGAGTTGATACCCTACGCCAGCATATATCCGATTCCGCTCAAGTACTGGCCCTCTAGGATTTAGGAACACCTCGTCGTAAATAGATAGGAATACCGTCTTGTCGGTGATTGTCGTGTGGTTGAGTGGTATGAAGGCATTAAGTCGATAACGCAGGCGCTGGCGAAAAGCAGTGCTATCTTCTGCTTGGTAGGTTAGCCACCGTTGTTCCACTCGGTATCGGTGCTCGATTTTTATGCGACTCATCAATTGCGTAAGCACTAATTGCTGCCACAGGCGCTTTTCCACGTTTATCGGTCCAGGGTCGTCGAAGGTGCTATAGCGGCCAGTGCCTATTAGCACGGTGAAGTTCTTGTCGAGGTCATAACTCAGGCCACCTTTCAGCTCGTTGTAGAAATACTGTTGGAAGACGCCATTAGCGCGGGCTTGTATTTCGATGTAACCGCCCCATTTCTTTTCTATACTGCTTGGCAAGACTAGTGTGCCGATATGCCAGGTGCCCCAAGTGCCTGGCGTCTGAGCGTAAGAAGGCTCAGTGCAGAATAGTCCTGAACTAATCAGGACAGCATAAAAAGCCTTCTTCATACCTAAGAATCACGTAGCAAGCGCAGGTAAAGGGATACTGAACACAAGTAGGAAGATACAAATGCCTACACGTTCATTGAGTTTCTGTCCGAGCATACGTTGGTAGCGGTAGTTGGATAACTATGTGCTAAAAATAGGTCTGAAGCAAGATGGGCTGTTTGCTACACTGATGTAGCAAACAGCCCATCTTACATTAGCGGCACATTTTATAAAAGCTGATTAATGCTATTAGTATATCCAGAGGACATTTAAATACCGCTTCTAAAATTGGTGACGCTGATTTGTGTGAGAGAACAGTCCTCGAACTGGACGGTTGAGCCCTGACCGATTGGTGACTGTGCGCTAATACCCACCCAGGTTCGAGTGGGGTAATCGTTTTTGTAGAGACGTGCCAACTGCCAAGTGGTCTTGTCTAATGAGTAATAGAAGCCGACCGTTTTGGTGTCAGATGATATTTTTAGATATACATTATTGCGGGTTACTACATCGTGGTTATTGTCGTCGGAGGTGCCGATAGTGCGGACGCTGACAATACGGGTTTTGCCTCGTTCGTCGCGCTCAAATGCGAACTTTTGCCATAAGTCGTCTTTGCTATAGATATAGAGGACGCCTGCGTCATACATTTCTAGAAACTCGGGCGTCACCTTCGCGGTCAATGTGAAGGGTTTGCTGTTGTCGATTTCAGTCAGCAACAAGGGAGCCGTGTTGTTGGTGAGCTTACTGTCGGGGTCGTTGAAGTTGTCGCGCTTGGCGTCGCTGTGGAGCCAGAGTTTGCCGTTGACCACGCGCGTATTTTGAGCGGCGTTATGCATCGATTTAGTGAATTCTATGCCGGGAAGCTTAATAGAACAAGGTTCGCCTTGCACTGGGGTGGCTGCTGGTTGTTTGGAATTGGTTTCGGGCTGGTTGGGAGCCTGTGAGCAACTTACAAGCAAGGTGAAAGCAAACAGCAGTAGCGAACAAACAAATTTCATGGGCGTAGGGCAAATAGTGTAGTAGCACCTCACTAAGCTATATTGTGGTTGCGTAGTACCGTAGAAAATCAGCGCATGGAGCCAGCAAGGTACTGGGTTACTGCCATATGCACGCATGGGCACGTTCCTGCTACAAGCACTTAACAACTCTACAGCATTAGTTACCAGTTTCACGCATTGATAGGTTGACTACCTAACAGAAATTTTACTAGTGAACAAAACAAGGATGCTTCGTTGCTTTCAGCTTAACAGCCTTGCAGATACTGGTCACCAGCACAGAACCCTTGTATTCGCTCATACTGCTGTTACGTCGTAATGGCGTTCTGTCTAAAGTGTGGCAACCCGCTGCCTACTGGATTGAGGCGATGGGGGCAGGCACTGGAAGGGATAGACGGATGGTGTTCGTGACAAAATACTGGAGCTGAATCTGTGTTGCTGTCTGGATCTAGTCGACTTTTGCAGTTGCAAGGCTGCACTTGTACAGCCTTCTCTACTGTGTGCTCTATGGCTAAGGCTTCTCGCTTTCTTCTGCCGGCCGTGCCGGCCGTATTGCTTTCCATTGTTAGCGTGCAGGGAGGAGCCGCTATTGCCAAAGGGCTGTTTCCGCTCTTGGGAGCTGCCGTTACCACGAGCTTACGTATTGGCTTGTCGGCGCTGATGCTGCTGGCCGTGGTGCGCCCACGATTTGGGCAATTGCAACCTACGCAGTGGCGAGCAGTGGTACCCTACGGGTTGGCCCTGGGGGCCATGAACTTCCTATTCTATTGTGCGCTAGCTCGCATCCCTTTGGGGCTAGCTGTGACCTTAGAGTTTGTTGGGCCTTTGGCGCTAGCATTAGTTGGTTCTCGGCGTTGGCTGGATGCAGTATGGGTGCTGCTGGCCGCTGCTGGTATTGCTTTAATTGCTCCCTGGTCCGGTTCGGGTGTTGACTTGCTGGGAATGGCTTTTGCGCTGGCTGCGGGCGCATTTTGGGCTGTATACATCGTATTGGGGCAGCGTACAGCCGCCTTGTTACCAGGGCCGGTAGCTGTTGCCGTGGGTATGCTGTTCGCCACGTTGCCCGTGTTACCCTTTGGAATAGCCAGCGGCAATTTACAAGTCCTGACCCCCCATGTGTTGCTGCTGGGAGGGCTCCTGGCGTTATTTTCCAGCATCTTGCCTTTCTCATTGGAAATGCAGGCGCTGAAGTCTTTGCCAACTCGCACTTTCAGCATCTTGATGAGTTTGGAGCCTGTTGCTGCCGCTCTGTCGGGCTGGTTGCTGCTAAACGAACAACTCACAGTTGGCCAATGGGTAGCAGTCAGCTTTATTGTGATAGCCAGCGCAGGAGCTACGCTAACCCACCAGCAACCACGGCCCATACTGCCTGTTGAATAGCAGTACGCTCATGGCTAAGAAATGCATTACTCTACATCGAGCACAGCAGGCTACCGTTACGACCTTGTTGCTGCTACAAGTTAGTGGAGCTTCTCTGCTACTAGTACTAGCGGCCCGACCAGTACTGGATTAGGTGTTGCCACAATGCTCGGATAGAAGGGCGTGGCGGAGGGTCTTCGTGGAACTGGCTCCGCATCTGTTGGGTCAGCACCTGAGCCTGTTGTGCCGGCACACCCCACGCATGCAGCCGTGCTTGTACCTGCTGGTTGGAATGGCCTTGACGCATGAGCCGCCCCGCATAATCGTAGAGTAGTTGGCGGTGTTCTTCACGCAATTTCATGGGCATAGAATTCAGAAGTGAATCACAAAAAGGCACGTAACTTCTTCTCGCTAAGATCGACTGGGCGGATTGTGTACCCAGCGTACTCCCAGCTCTAGTTGTTGACCACGTGCGCTTTCCTGCATTACAAGCGGGTTGATACACAAAAGTGACTGACCGGCTGCCCTGCCGCAATTCCAGTAGCCGGAAAGATGCTGTGCATCGACGGAATCAGCTTTTGAATCGATAACCAAGAAGTCTCCTAGTCTTCCCGCGTTGCCTACAGAAATTATCAGTTGATAGTGTGTTCATGAATCAGTCCATAGCAACACATATAGAGGGGAACACACGCAAACGGAGCCTCAAATGGCTGTGCATTGATGATACAACGGCGGGCAAAATATTGAAAAACATTGCTCCTATAAGTCATTGCAGCGCCAGGTCAACCACCAGAATATGTGGCGGAACACCTGACGCTGCAATGGGTCAGACCATCACAATATGTGCTATTTGAGGGCGTCGGCAACAGCTGTAGCAAGCGGCGTCGTTGGCCGTCCAATCAACTGGGAAAGCTGTCGGCTGTCGTCGAACAGTGCACCTTGCGAGGTACTTACATCCCACCCGGCAATAGCGTGAGCCAAACCTTCAGGCAACCCAAAACCGGTAAGGGCAGCGGCGTACTCTGTTGCTGAGAGGTCTTTGTAGGGAATGTCCCGGCCAGTCTGACGCGAAACCTCTGCAGCCAAGTCCGCTAACGTGTACGCCTCGTCGCCTGCGAGTTCATAGGTTTTACCTGCGTGGCCTTCGCTAGTGAGCACAGCCACTGCCGCTTCGGCAAAATCTACCCGCGTGGCGGACGAAATCTTGCCGTCTTTGGCGCTGCCGAGGAAGCTACCGCCAGCCAAGGCTCCTGGAATTGAGTTGGTGTGGTTTTCCGTGTACCAACTGTTGCGCAGCAAGGTGAAAGCAATGCCGGAATCCCGTAGCATAGCCTCGGTGGCGCGGTGCTCTTCAGCTAAGCTCAACGAGGAGGAATCAGCATGCAATACGCTGGTATACACGATGTGCTTCACGCCGCTGTTTTTAGCGGCCTCTATTACGTTGCGGTGTTGTGTAGTCCGCTGGCCTACTTCACTGGAGGAAATAAGCAGCAACGTATCCACTCCAGCCAGCGCAGACGCTAGCGTTTCTGGTTTGGAATAATCTGCTTCACGAGTTTCTACGCCTAAGTCTGCGGCTTTCGCTGGCGTGCGTACCAGCGCAACAACCTGGTCGGTGAGCACTTTGGCTTTTAGCTTTTCAACAACAAGACGACCGAGCTGTCCGGTGGCGGCACTGATGGCAATAGTCATGGCATACTGAATTAAGTGATGAATGCCACAAAATTACTTGCTATACTTACGCAACGTAAGTACGTACAAAAAGGTAAGTATGAAAAAAGAAGCAGCCTTAGCCGTAGAAGCCCCCACCATGTTGTCCGAGCAGTTACGACGCGGCGATGTGTTGTCGGCTGCTTGTCCTTCTCGCGCAATTCTGCAGCATATAACCAGCCGCTGGGGCGTGCTGGCACTACTTGCTTTAGAAGGCAACACCCGGCGTTTCAGTGAACTCCGGCGTTTGATTGGGGGCGTAAGCGAACGAATGTTGGCTCAGACGTTGCAACGGCTGGAAAGTGATGGACTTGTACAGCGCGTGGCCTACGGAGTGGTTCCTCCGCACGTTGAATACAGCTTAACGCCCTGGGGAGAGCAGGCCGCAGCTAGGGTGCGGGATTTGGCTGACTGGGTGGAAGCCCGGGTACCTGACATCCTGCAACATCAGCGTAACAGCCCAGTTCGCTAAGCAGATAGACTTACCACATCCATCTACGTGGACTATGTGTCATAGCGGCTAGTGGTTATTTTCCCAGATGACCCGTAGCTAGAACACGGTAGGATTCTGTTTTAGAAAAGCCAGAAAGGATTTCGTCATCAGGGCAAGGGTTCAGTGTACATAGACTTGTTGGCCACTTTCTTGCTACCAGATTCGCAGTTTATAACCAGAACAAAGGGCCTCTTTATTATAGACTTATCACAACCTGTCTGGTAAAGGCTTGCGTGTTACTATGTAGCACCAATGCTGTCGGGGTGAAAGCACAAAACAAACCTCTACTGCCGACTCAGGCAGATGGTGGCCTTCGCCAAGCGTAACCGCAATAATCAAGGTTGTGGTTGTGTTCGATTCGGTATCCACGCTTCTGTACCAGCAAACACGTGCTTCAAAGTATACTGACGAGCTTCTCGTGCTGTTAGCTGCCGAACCCAAGAGGCTCGGCCTTGGGTGATAGCACCTGGTCCTTTGGACTGGTATTCAGCGTAATAACTTGTTTTTTCATTTTCAGGCTTGTCCCAGTTGTGCCAGCCCACCGGCAAGATATGCGCGCCCATGTCGGTGCGAAGGAATACCACCCGCGCGTGCGGCCGCCAGGGCCGGCCTAAATACACTTTCTTAGCTTCGGGAGCCGCCGAAAGCTGGCAGTCCAGGAACACAAAACCATACAGCTGCCGAGGCGTGGTGGAAGCAGCTGTGATGTATGAGTCGCTCTTACTGAAAATACGGCAATGGTCGAACACGGCTGTGCTGGCACCAAATATGAAGTCGGTGGTGCCCTCGATATAACAGTCCTGGTAATATTGGCGGCTGTTTTCGATGGCCAGGAACAGCGTATCCTGATTGCCCAGCATACGGCAGTTGCGAAACACTGCTCGGTCGCCCTCTACGTGCAGGGCTACAGCTTGCCCCACCCGGCCAGCTGAATTTTCAAAGGTGATATTCTCGGCCGTGAAGTCGTTGCCTTGTACGCGTACTGTGGAAGAGCTGTACGTGGTGTGCTTCTCAGCGTCGCCAGAATAGTCGCCATACGTGATGATAACCCCTTCTTTGCTTTCTCCGATTAGCGTGATATGCGTCTTTTGCGAAGGAATTAGGAGCTTCTCGCGGTAGGTGCCATTCTTGATGAAGATAGTAGCTTCCACCTGCATGAAGTCGCGCACGGCCATGACAGCTTCTTGAATGGTGCGGTAGTTGCCCGAGCCATCGGCTGCCACTGTTAGGCGTACTGGTTCGTTGTATGACGGAGGCGTTGTCTGGGCATACAAAACAGGGCCTACTAGCAGCAGACTGCCTGAGAGGAAAAGCGTTAATAGCTTCATAGTAAGGTTTGTCTTTGCCGATACCGGTGGATTACGTGACACGCTTGGCCATCGGCTCAGTGACTTAGGCTTATATGCACTGCGTCAAAACTCACGAATATTCTTGAAACGTGACGACGGGGCAGCAGACGAACCCGAATTCGCCTTCTTTTACGCGAAACCGTCCCGTTGACTTTCTTGAAGCCTCCGGTATATAGAAACTAGGCGGCTGTATTTTACGAAGACTGTGACTTTAGAATAGAAGTAGTTGGCACTGTGACCGAATGCCGTTTTAAGCCACAGTCACAAGCCGAAAAGAAAAAGAGTGGGACTAATACGTAGGCGTTGTCCATGAAACTGAGCATGCTGTTGCTGCCACATGGTAGTGGTTTGGAAAAAAGGGTATATCCGACGTAGTAAGGAGGTAGTAAAGCCCACTTAGAGTAAAGTATGTTTATCCTGCAGCCAGCAGTAACCTATAAGATAGAGAGATGATGTACCCTATACCCGTAGTCATCAATTGTGTATCTGATGAACTCCCGGTATACTGCTAGAGCGTGGCCAAAGCCCTAGGTGTACGTGGATTTCATGCAACTATAAATTAGGCACGAAAATGAAGTGCCCCTGTAGCACTAATGAAAAAAGCAATAATAAGCTCTCATATAGAAAGTAAAAACAAGATAAAATGCCAGTGAGATGAAAGCAACAAAGCAAAAAGACTAAACTGAGGTTAGGGTTCATTCCTTTCTTTCGCTCTTGTACAATTGCTTGTATTAGAAGCTAGGTACGACGAGCCATAACGTGGTAGTCGGCTTTGCTTAGCCTTTGTATGTACAACAAACGCTTATTAATATAATTTTATCATTAAAATTTTTACATACACTTGAGCACTGTAATAATTTTTCCGTAATAATCACTAACTTGCTGTTCAAGTCCAATCTTCTCATATTAATACCAGACTGAATTTTTTCAAATGCAGGTCGTTGGCGGGTAGCATACTAGTTGCTTGAATACTCACCCGATGGCATTCGCCATTCAGCAACACTTAGAGGATAATGTTCTCTTCAAAAGTTACCAGCATTCAACGTGAGCGAATTCCCAGCACACCGCCCCAGATCGAGCCGGTGCCTGCCCATGTGCACAGGCCTCAGTGGTCGGTAATGATTCCCGCTTATAATTGTTTTGCTTTCTTGCAGGAGACCTTGGAATGTGTGCTGTCCCAAGCACCAGGTCCAGAAAAAATGCAGATAATGGTGGTTGACGACTGTAGCACGGATGGGGACGTAGAAGAATTGGTGAAGCGCATAGGCAAGAACCGAGTGGAATATTTCCGCCAAGAGCAGAACGTAGGCAGCTTACGCAACTTTGAAACCTGTCTGAACCGCTCTTTGGGAGAATGGGTGCATATCCTACACGGTGATGATTTAATTATGCCTGGGTTCTATGGAGAAGTGGAAGCGCTTTTCCACCAGTATCCTGAGGCCGGTGCTGCTTTTACCAATACCGCCTTTAGTATCACAATCTTCAATACACCGAAGGCAATAGAAGGCGACCAAAGCTTCTACGTTCCGAACCCGCTAATGCAGGCATCCGGATTGCTGAAAGATTTTCTGGTATTGAACGCCCAAAAGCTGCGCGTGCAGCCGCCTTCCATCGTGGTTAAGCGAAAAGTGTATGAGCAACTTGGTAGCTTCTACGCCGTGCACTACGGCGAAGATTGGGAAATGTGGACGCGTATAGCAGCACATTTTTCAGTTGCATACTCGCCCAAGTGCTTGTCTATGTACCGCTATTGGGGCAATAATAGTATCACGCAATTGTCTATCGCCAATGGGCAGAATATCCGTGACATCAGCAAGGTGATTGATATAATGCAGAGGTATCTGCCTGAAAGCGAGCGGGCAAACACAAAGCGGATAGCCCGGCGTGAATACGCGCTTTATTGTCTTTCACTGGCTATGTCCTTGGTGGAGAACAACCGATCAGCAGCATTGATCCAAGCGCAGGGGGCATTAGAAATGAGCAAAGACTTCAGAGTTTATTTGCAGTATGCGAAATACAAAGCGAAAGACTTTGCCAGGTACAGTAAAATTCCATCGTTGTGGCAGAAACAATAGTCGTTTCTGCCACAACGATTACCACCTAACAACAGTGTAAGCAACTTAAATGGCCGTTGAGAAAAAGTGGGACTGGCAAATCGAGAATCGTACCAGCTGGTGGGGCTCTAGCATAGTTGAATTGTGGGAATATCGCCATCTGGCGGTAGGTCTAGTCCGCCGAGATTTTTTGCTCATCTATCAGCAAACCATTTTAGGGCCGTTTTGGGTGTTGTTGCAACCAGTGCTTACGCTCGTTACGTACGTGCTTGTTTTCGGCAAAGTAGTTGGCATGTCGACTGGTGATGTGCCACCAGCTTTATTCTACTTCGCTGGAATCGTGCTCTGGAACTTCTTTAACGATACTTTTCTAGGTATTGCCGCTACTTTTCGAGACAACGCTCAGATTTTCAGCAAAGTCTACTTTCCACGCCTCATAGTTCCCATCTCTCGTCTTTCTGGCCACTTTTTTCATTTCGGTATTCAGTTGAGTTTGCTTCTACTAGTGCTTGGGTGGTACATACTATTCCGTGGCCTGCCTGTGCCAAGCGCTTCGAGCCTAATATTGGTGCCAGTGGCTATATTGCTAGTTGGCGTAATAAGTCTAGGATTAGGTTTACTATTTTCCGTGATAACGGCAAAGTATCGAGACATGGTGCACTTGATAAGTATGGGCGTGCGCCTGTTCATGTTTCTAACCCCCATCATCTACCCAGTCGATCAAGTGTCGGAACGGTGGCGATGGGTTGTGTTGCTTAACCCACTAACTCCACTTTTTGAGCTGTTCCGCCGCGCCCTGTTCGGACAAGGTTCAGTGCAGTTTTCCCAACTCGCTTACAGTGGCTTATTTGCTGGGATACTATTGCTGGCCGCACTCCTTGTTTTCAACAAACAGGGAGACAAGCTAATTGATATTCTGTAAGACGCCTGGCAATATGAGCGACGTAGTAATTCAAATTGAGAAGCTCTCAAAAATGTACCGGCTGGGCACTATTGGCACAGGCTACTTGCTTCAGGACTTGCAGCGTTGGTGGACCACCTCCGTACGTAAGCAGCAGGTTCCGTTTTTTCAGCAGCCCGAAGACCAATCTATTTACGCCCTTAGTCCTCACGCTTTGTGGGCGCTCCAAGATATCAACCTAGAAGTGAACAAAGGGGAGGTATGGGGTATTATTGGCAATAACGGGGCAGGAAAGTCCACGCTGCTGAAAATCATTTCCCGCATTATTCGTCCTACTCATGGATCAATCCGAGGCCGGGGAAAAATTAGTAGCTTATTGGAAGTTGGTACCGGATTCCATTCCGAATTGTCCGGCCGGGAAAACATCTTTTTGAGCGGGTATATCTTGGGCATGACCAAGCCAGAGATTCAAGCCAAATTCGATGAAATAGCAGCTTTTTCGGGAGTAGAAAAGTTCCTAGACACACCAGTGAAGCGTTATTCCTCCGGGATGTATGTTCGTTTGGCCTTTGCTGTAGCAGCTCACTTAGAGCCCGATATCCTCATCATCGACGAGGTGTTGGCAGTTGGCGACGCAGACTTTCAGAAAAAGTGCCTGGGCAAAATGCGTGAGGTATCCCAGACGCAGGGACGTACTATCCTTTTTGTTAGCCACAATATGCAGGCTATTAATAATCTGTGCGACAAGGGCTTGTGGCTACAACAAGGTAAAGTGAAGGCTACTGGCGAAGCTGCTGCCGTGGTTAACAAGTATCTAACTAATAATCAACAAATACATCCCAAGCAAAGCTGGACCACCCCGGCTGAAGCTCCTGGCAACAGCAACATCAGGTTCAAGCAGTTGGAGTTGATACCTCACCTCTCCCAGCCCGATGCTCCCTTGGATATCCGCACTCCACTCACCATCAAATTCGAGTTCTGGAATTTCGTGGAGGATGCTGCTATTAGTACGCATCTTACCTTGTTTTCTTATAACGGAGAGTGTGTTTTTGATGTGGCGACGGTTCCTATTCTATGCCAGAAAGGGGTGGTAAGTGGAGAATGCACTATTCCCGGTAATTTTCTCAACGACGGGTCA
This sequence comes from Hymenobacter tibetensis, assembly GCF_022827545.1. Taxonomy (NCBI): domain Bacteria; kingdom Pseudomonadati; phylum Bacteroidota; class Cytophagia; order Cytophagales; family Hymenobacteraceae; genus Hymenobacter; species Hymenobacter tibetensis. The sequence goes on along the minus strand of NZ_CP094673.1, from coordinate 46,073 downwards.
TTCTACATCAATCTCTACGTTCTCAGAGATACTACTACCAATCTGTTCGACTACGAGCAGTGCCTTAGCTTCGATTTAGAGGACTATCGAACAGGTACGCTATGGTACGGCAAATGGTGGGGAATTGTCCGTCCTCAGCTACCTTTTCGCATCGTCCAAACCGATACTACGGTTCCTGTCATATAATTCCCTTCTTCCACAAGCCTGGTCTGCTTACCTAAGCAGTCTAAGAATTCCATGTTTCGCCGCTTCTAGCAACTTGAACTGCTTGAAATTCCTTTTGAACAACATGGAGTGATAATAGCGAATTACACTATCTATTTCCGCGCCGAATTCCTTTTGGAATGGACCTTTAACCAATGTGAAGAACTTGATAATTTGGCTGGCATTATGGTTAAAGGTTTGTCCGGAATAAGCACCGCCTTTGTGAATTCGGTAAACGCCCATCGGTTGAGGTAAATATTTTGCATTACCGTATTGAGATAGTGCTAAGTAAAATCCCCAGTCCGGATAAGGCAACGTAAAAAGCCAATCAGGCAATGCGTCTCCTAGGACGTTTCGATGAACCACCGACAGAGCATACACCGGGTTGTAAATATAAATTAAGTGCTTGGTTGCGAGTGTGTTATCGAGTTCTTTATACGCTGGGTCGCCGGAATCTGTTTCTGATCCTAGTGTCTGGTTTAGGAGCATTACTTTGTGAAAACAAAGCGAGAATGTAGGGTGTGCTTCGAGGAATTCGACTTGTTGCTGTAGTTTGTGAGGGTCGGTCCAGTAGTCGTCGCCATCGAGCCAAGAAATGTAACGCCCTGTACACAATGCGTACGAAGCCTTGGTCATGGGTACCATACCTAAGTTGGTTTCTGGCAACAGCAGACGGATCTTGTTGGGGTATCGTGCTTTGTAGTCAAGAACAATATCCCGGGTGCCATCCGTCGAACAGTCTTCCCCAATTACTAACTCATAAGTGAAAGTGGTTTGCTGCATCAGCACACTTTCGATGGCTTGGGCAATAAATTCCTCGTGGTTGTAAGTGGTAATCCACACACTAATGTCAACCATACATTCTTGTCAGGGTAATGGTGTTCTACAAGGTGAAGATTTGAAGTTGGTCAGGCTTTGATGCCATAATACATGCCTCGACCAAACAAGCCTTTGGTGTCATACTGTACCGCTACTCCCACGCTTTCAATAGCTTCTCGATATTGCTTGTCAGTCCATAGACCCATCACATGACTCTCGGTAAAACTGCTCACGCCATCTGGAGTACCAACCAAATAGTTGATATCAAAAACTGAAGTGAGGCCTCGTAACTGGCTGATATACATCCATGCTATTTTCAGGTTGGGCTGATCAACGAAATTAACAGTGAGTTTGTCCACCCAGTAGTTTTCGGGCGTTATCCAGGGCTCTATTACCAGCAGCCCACCAGAATTTAAGTGCTGGCCCAAACACGTCACTGCTTTTCGCAAATTCTCTTCGGTTTGCACGTAGCCAATAGAGCTAAACAGGCATACTACCACGTCGAAGGTCTCAGCCAACTGAAAATCAGTCATGTCGGCCTCCTGTAGCGGAACATTAGGGCAGCGCGTACGAGCCACGGCTAGTAATTCCGAATTCAAGTCCAACCCGGTACAGGCATAGCGATGTTGCAAGTATTCCAAATGCTTGCCTGTGCCGCACGCTACATCCAGCAGGTTGTTGGCTTGCGGAGCCTGTTGCTGAATAAGGAGGTGAAGTTGATTACATGCCTGCTCATAATCCTTGAACTGGTAAAGAGCATCGTAATACTCGGCCGTTTTGGTGAACATGTAGCTTGGTAGGTGAAGAATTGAAAAGGACGTGTGCCAGCTGGCATCCAGCAAGAATTACTTAGGACTTAGCTTTGTTAGCCTTCTCGACGGATTGTAAAGCGGCTATGTTGCCTACCGGATATTTCACTGCTGGCTGTTAACACGCCAATAGGGCGGGAAAAAGCTTTGCTTGTCAGCAGGATCTACTTGCGCCTGCTCGCAGAGCGCTGTGTAAGGAGCTTCCTGATATACTTGCTTGAGACACGTTAACGGTACGTCCAAGGGGCCAAACCGTTGCTTGAAGCTAGCGATAGAATCACCTGGCTTCACGCCACCTCCGAGATTGAAATAGGGCACATGCTTTTCTTTTAAAAGCAATGCGCCATACCAAAGTAAGGAAGCGGCTTGATTTTCATAACCAGGGAGTGATACGTTAAACAAATATTCACCCATATGAGCGGTATAAGCAAATATGGATACTGCCTTTATTTCCCCGTTCTCGCTATGGCCGATAAGTATAATTTCATTTAAATCGATTAAATAAGAGAGAGTAGGAATAGAGAAATTGTAGGTAGAAGCTGCGCCTCTAGCAGAAAAAAAGTCGTGATACTGCGCGAGAAAAAACTCTTTTAGTCCTTTTTTTTCAAGGGTATACATTTGCTTTCGTTCCTCGAATTTCTTCAACTGTCGTTTCCTTCCTTTGTTGAGGTTTTGGTAAAGTTCTTGTATGGGTAGGCGTAGATCTAATACATACAATCTATTAGAGATAACGACCTCTGTTAAATTAATATTTATTTCACTCAGCAAAACTGAATTCAGCCCGATATATCCACAGACATAACCCGCTTGAGCAGCAAAACGAAGCCAATAGTTCTGGAAATCTGGAAAATCTGTATTGCTTACAAATCCTGAAAAACCATATGGAGTTACAATATCTTTAAACCCCCGGTAAACCCGTTCTGCTAGTGGGCAAACAACTTTTGTGTCACCACTTTGTAGCAGGTAGAGGTAAGTTGGATACCCTGTTGTAAGGTGCATAGCGTAACAGTTCTCCCACGTGTGCCCAAAGGCGTGAGGTATGTTTTGAAGAGCCGCCTGCCACTTTGCTGCTTCAGATAACGGAATCAATTCTTGTCTTACAACAGCTGACGTAAGTGCATTTTCCATAAGCGGATCTATACTAAGCGGTATTGCAAGAGCATCTGGTTGATTTGATCAGCAGAGTTGTGCATCAATACATCCAAGATGGAGAGGCCGGATACGGGAATTGCCGAGAACTGCTGATACGCGGGGAGAACAGGGTCCAGGAAAAGCAGGTGGATGCCATGTTGTTCAAACAGCGCTTTTTCATACAAGGAAGATCCGCCTATGGGGTTGATGTACACTTGGGCATTCTCTTGAAGGCAAATGTTCAGGATTTTTTCCTGGGCTCGTAGATGGTTAGTGGCATAGATAACAGAACTAGCCTTTATTTCCGTGTTGATGCCAAGGTATCCGAGTACTCGCAGGAGACTGTTATACACCAGGCCGGAAATATGTGTTTCGTCGGCCGTAAGCACTTGATATACTAGTGGAAAAACTTCCTTGAAATAAGGCGCCTTTTTGTATCCACTTTCAATGGTTTTTAGCAGTTTGTCTTGCCATTTACTTTCGAATGATATTTCAATATCTTTTATGAGCCTATTTTGCGACGCCTTTTTGAGTGGTATTGTAAAAGCAATTATAGTATTATGTATCAACATTCGGTTTCTATTAATCCATCCTTTGTTGATATACTGTACATCATCTAAGAGAATAAATTTATCTACGGCCGCAATAAGTTGAAAATAGCCTAGATAAGGAAATAGGTACGGCTGCATTATTGCAATTCGCATCTTATAAGGCGTCAATAATAACAGCTGTTATTTGCCGAACTGTTTCAGCAGCGAGGTCATGTGAAAGAGGCAGGCAAAGAATTCGTGCCGCCGCACTTTGCGCCACCGGTGCTTGTTGAGGTAATACGTAATTTAAGTTAGTAAGCGCGGGATAGAAATAGCGGCGCGGAAAAATCTGGTGCGCGTTAAGGGCTGCTATTACTGCCAGCAGTTTTTCCTCGTCCGGAAAAAGTAAGGGATAATAGGCGTAGTTATAGCTCGTTTCAGGGCTGCCTACTGGCTTTGTTAGGCCATGTCCTTGTAGCAAGGAGTCGTAAAGGGTAGATACTTCCCGCCGATGTTGAATGATTTCTTCTACTTTGGGTAACACACAAAGGCCCATTGCCGCGTGGAGCTCAGAATTCTTGCCGTTGATGCCCATGCCCAAGAAACGTTCCGGTCCATCATGACCGAAGTTAGCCATATAGGAAATTTTGTATGCCAGCTCGTCGTCGTTAGTCACAATAGCACCGCCTTCACCGGTATGAAACAGCTTAGTGGCATGAAAGCTCAGGGTAGATACATGCCCAAAATGTAGAACTGACTGCCCTTTGTACTTTACATTAAACGCATGAGCCGCGTCGTAGAGAACCTTAAGGTGGTGCTTTTCAGCCAGCAGTTGAATAGCTTCTACTTCGCACGGGTTGCCGTATACATGCGTGGCTACAATGGCAGTAGTTTCAGCGGTAATTGCGCGCTCCACCAAGCTGGCATCCAGGCATAGCGTCTGGGGGTTGATATCAACAAAAATCGGTTTGCACCCTTCCCATGCAATACTGGAGGTAGTTGCAACATAAGAGAAAGGCGTAGTAATAACTTCTCCGCGCAGTTCGAGGGCCTTAATGGCAATCTGCAAAGCAAGAGTGCCGTTGGCAACAAAAAACAGGTGTTTAACGCCTAAATAAGCTTTTAGTTTGTCTTCTAGCTCCTGCATGAGTGGGCCGTAATTAGTGACCCAATTTCGCTCCCAAATGCCTTCTAAGTACGCAGTATATTCTGCCAAAGGGGGCAGATAGGTTTTGGTAACGTTGATCATGTACTGGGTTGCAAGAGGTGCGAGGCGTGAACTTAGCATGTTGCAGCGTATGGCAACACGGGCGCTAGAGCTTGCATAAGCAAACGCAATTACGCGCAGTAAGCGTGTGTGGAAATAGGAGTAGCCCAATGCAGAACCAAGGCCATTTAAAAGTAACACATTGCTGCCACTAGTGCAGCGCTTGCTTTCGGCAGCCTGGTACCCCCCAACTACTACTTAGGTTCGCAAAGTATGCATGGCAGGCTTGACGACAACCGCATTTAGCTCGTTACAGTTGCTGCGAATGACTGCTCTAAATCATCCTACCCACGGGTGCATAAACATCGGCCTGTGCTTGTATATTAGCCGGTAACCTTGAGGTAGGGTAGAAGGGCGCCTTACGTTAACGCATAGTCTAATAGGCTTGGACCTACAGTACAGCCCCTGTGCTTGTTAGCTCCAGGCTCACTTAAAGACGGTTTGGACCTGGGCGAGTGAAAAAGAATATCACCAAGCAACGATAACTTACGGGCTCTAAAGGGAACCGCTTATCACGGCGTATGGACTCTGAATACAGCATATTCCGTAATCCTAGAGCAGCTGTGGTGTACGGTGTGCTGGCTTTAAGTGGCTTGCTTTCCATGCTGGGGGCCACCACGGCAGGTAGTCAGCCAACAACAACGGTAAACCAACCCGTTGACCGGGAATCCAGCCGGAAGAAGCTGATCTTCTCTGAGGATTTCAGGAAGCTGGATACGCTGAAATGGCGGCTGGAAATTGAGCCACAGGCTGATTCCAGGGTGCAGGTTAAAGCAGGAAAACTGGTGCTTGACACAAAAGGCGGCGTGACGGTGTGGTTGAAACAGCCGCTACGGGGCAACCTGCAAATTGAATACACCCGCAAGGTTATCGTTGCTGGCCAGCCCAATGACCGCTTGTCCGATTTAAACCAGTTCTGGATGGCGAGTGAGCCTACGGGTAGTGCCCTTATTAGGCGGAACGGTAAGTTCGAGGAATACGACAACTTACGCATGTACTACGTTGGTATGGGTGGCAATACCAACAGCACCACGCGCTTTCGCAAGTACCAGAGCAATGGAGAACGGACACTGCTGCAAGGACACACCGATGCCGCTCATTTATTAAAGGCGAATAAGGCATACAGGATCAAAACCATTGTGCAAAATGGCCTTACTAGCTTCTGGGTTAACGACCAGTGCTACTTCACCTACCAAGATCCAAACCCATTACAAGAAGGCTACTTTGGCTTTCGCTCGACATGGTCACGCCAAGAAATATCGAGCTTCAGGGTGTACCTACTAGACTAGCTGCTCTATTTTAGCTGTTGGCCTGCGAAGGCCGATGGCAATACCCTGGCTCCCAATTCGTATCTGTTGTGCCGCAATTCCACCTGTCTCGCCGTGCCTTTGTCAAGAACTCTCTACTGTTGGGAGTGTCACTTCCCTTTGCGCCAGCACTGGCCTCCGGCTTGGAAGAGGAAATTGCTGCCGGGCCTGGTATCACGGTGCCCCTGCAATGGCTGGCCGATGCCACTACGGCCCGCGCCGCCGGCGTAACCTGGGGCGTGCCCTGGCCCCAAGGCAAGTACAAGCGGAACACGCCCTTCACGCTGCACACCCAGGAAGGCGAACAAGTTGCCGTGCAAAGCTGGCCGCTCGCCTTCTGGCCCGATGGGTCCCTGAAATGGTCGGCTCACGCCGCTTATCTAGACCCGACGCGCACTCAACACCTGTCTTTGCGACAAGGAAAAGCTACAGGCAAAACCGCCCAACTACGAGTCGCGGAAGCTGCTAGCTCAGTTACGGTTGATACTGGGGTGATGCAATGCGAAATCAATCGGCAAGGCGCGACGCTGGTTGCGGCCATTAGGCGCAATGGAAAGGCTAGTGCCACTAACGGCCGGCTTGTGCTTCTCACCCAGGATAGCGTAGATAGTGCAGAAGAAGGAGTGGTGCGCACGCAAGAGTTTGCTGGCGAAATCAGTCGACTGACAGTGGAGCAGGCCGGGCCAGTGCGGGCCGTGGTTAAGTTGGAGGGGCAACACCGCGAAAACAATGGCACTCGTACGTGGCTGCCCTTTGTGGTGCGCTTGTACTTCTATGCCGGGAGCGAGGCTGTGCGCGTAATGCACACGTTCACGTACGATGGCGACGAGGCCCGCGACTTTATCAAAGGCGTGGGAGTGCGCTTTTCAGTGCCATTGCAGGCCCCTATACATGACCGCCACGTCCGGTTTGTAGGCGAAAACCGAGGGGTTTTTGGGGAAGCGGTGCGCGGGCTGACGGGCTTGCGGCGCGACCCAGGCGACGCCATTACCAAGGCACAGGTCGCTGGCAACGCAACGCCAGCCGTGCAGGACTTTCCGGCTCCGGTGGCGCGCAATCTGCAGTTGATTCCGGCCTTCGGCGACTACACGCTGCTGCAGCCTTCCGCCGACTCGTTCACGATTCGTAAGCGTACTCGCAAAGGGTTTACGTGGCTTACTTCAGCCACGGGCAAGCGCGCCTCGGGCCTGGCGTATGTTGGAAGCCCTGGAGGCGGCGTCGCGTTCGGCATCAGGAATTTCTGGCAAAGCCACCCTGCCCAACTCGATATTCGCAATGCCGCAACCGACCAAGCGGAGGCTACGATGTGGCTGTGGGCCCCCGAAGCACCGCCCATGGACTTGCGCTTTTACCATGATGGGCTGGGGCAGGACACGTTTGCCAAGCAGCGAGAAGGCCTAGACATCACCTACGAAGATTACGAACCTGGCTTTGGAACGCCCAAAGGGGTGGCCCGCACCAGTGAGCTGATGTTGTGGGCACTGCCTGCCACACCAGCTGCACCAGAGTTGGTAGCCCTGGCTCAGACGCTGCAAACGCCGCCCGTTTTGGCTTGTACGCCCGCTTATCTGCAAGCCAGGGCCATATTTGGCGGAAACTGGAGCGTGCCCGATGCTGCTTCACCAGCCAAAGTAGAAATCGAGAAACAGCTAGGTCAGTACTTCGACTTCTATAAAAAGGAAGTGGATCAGCGCTCCTGGTACGGATTCTGGAACTATGGCGACGTGATGCACAGCTACGATGAAAGCCGACACGTGTGGAAGTACGACATTGGTGGCTTTGCCTGGGACAACTCCGAGCTTTCCACGGATATGTGGCTGTGGTACTACTTCTTGAGCACGGGCCGCGCCGATGTGTTTCGGATGGCCGAGGCCATGACGCGCCACACTGGGGAAGTGGATGTGCATCACCTCGGCCCGTTTGCTCCGTTGGGTTCCCGGCACAACGTGCTTCATTGGGGCGACAGCGCCAAGCAGCTGCGCATCAGTACGGCCGCCAACCGCCGTTTCTACTACTATCTGACAGCCGATGAGCGAGTTGGGGAGTTGCTGCGCGAGCAAGTGCCAGCTGCCAAGGCGCTGTTATCCATCCAGCCCGGCCGCAAGTTGCCCCAGGACGACCCGCGCAAATCCGGCGTGACGCCGACCGAAGCATATTGCTCGTTTGGTACCGACTGGGGCGCCATTGCCGCGGCGTGGCTCACCGAATGGGAGCGGACCGGCAACCCGGAAATCAAGCAAAAGCTCTTGAACAGCATGCGCACCATTGCTGCGCAACCGCACGGCTTCTTCACCGGCAGTGCGCTCCTGGACGTGGAAACGGGGAAGTTTCGGATTTCCACTGATACTAAACCGTACGCGCAGCATCTAAACGCCGTTTTTGGGTTGCCGGAGGTGTGTGCGGAACTGGTGACGCTGGTTGACATGCCCGAGTTTGAGCGCGCCTGGCTTGCATACTGCGAGCTATACAATGCTCCCGAAGCCGAGCAGGCCGCACGCCTAGGGGAGTCGTTGGGCAAGCTCAATCTTCGCCAGGGGCATTCCCGCCTTACTGCCTTTGCTGCCAAGCGCAAAGGAGATAAAAGGCTCGCGCAGCGGGCATGGGAAGAATTTTACCACGCATCAGGAGGCTTTACCACGCATCCGAAAGTCCGTGTGCTACGGGGGCCGGAGGTGCTTACACCCATTGACGAGGCGCCCGGGATTTCAACCAACGCCGTGGCACAGTGGGGGCTGGCCGCCATCCAATGCCTGGCACTGGTCGGGGAAGATATTCCCGCCAAATAGGCTACAGGGCCGCCATTAGGATCCTTAGTTGGCTTCCACGCACTCCACTTGCAGCAGCAGGTTGTAGAGCCCTTGGGAAAGGTGCATGATGGATTCGTCGTCGGCCTCTACGTGCTTGAACTGGTCGAGCACGTTGCTCATTACCCCCATTAGCGCATCCACTACCAATGGCTCGTGGGAGTGAAACGTTTTCGTTTCCAATACTTTGCGGATAATGGTGCAAGAAAACTGGTGGTAATTCTGCAGATGAAACTGCTCGACTAGGCTAGACGACTCTTTAGGGTTAAAAAGCATAGGTGTGGGGAATGAAGGTGCAGATGAGCACAGCGTAAATAGTGTGTTGAATATAGTACTTGATCTGCATAAAAATAGTTGTTTTCCAGTAATAAATTGTGTCCTTGTAAGACAACCTCCAATAGCCACGGAATGCAGCAAGTAGATGCAGAAATTCTTTGCTGTGAAGAAGTGTTCGGTGTTACTACAGTAAAGGGCTGATTTGCTTGCACCAGCAGACAGCCAATTCGAGTGGTGTTGCAGAACTACCCCGGTTGTTGAGTTGCCTTGGCTACATTTGAAGCTGTACCTATCCACTGCTGGTCTGGCGCTGCTTAGAGCCAACTGGTAGTACTCCTACCGTATATATCCGTCTATCCGCTAGCCCGCGCCTCTACTATGGAACCTGCTGCTCCCCTTGCCTGCGTTATCATCGACGACAACGAAATCAACCGCTTCACGCTGGAGCGGGCCGTACAGCGCCACGACCAGCTTACGCTAGCGGCTTCTTTCCCCGATGCCTTGGAAGCGCTAACCTACTTTCATGCTGGGGGTGAAGTTGATGTGCTGTTACTCGATATCGAAATGCCACACATCAATGGCCTGGAACTGGTGAAGCTGTTGCCCGAGCCCAAGCCCGCCGTGATTCTGGTTACCACGCACGCCTCGTTTGCCGTGGATGCCTTCGAGCTACATGTCCTCGACTATCTGGTGAAGCCAGTGAATTACGCGCGGTTTTGCCAGGCCATTGCGCGCGTCAGCGTACCGAAGCCACCAGTTGCCCCGGCCCCAGCGCCGGCCATCAGTACCCCCGTTGCGCCCAACGACTTGTCGGCTACCGGCACCGATTTGTTTGTGAAAACGAATGGCAAGCTGCTGCGCATCAACTTCGAAGACGTGCTTTTCATCGAGGCGCTTTCCACGTATGTGGTGCTAGTCACCGATAAGTACAAGCATATTGTGGGGGGCACGCTCAAAAGCATGGAAGAGCGGTTACCTTTCCGTCATTTCGTGCGCGTGCATCGGTCTTACATTGTCAATCTGCACCGGGTGGAGGCGCTAGAAGACAATCTGCTCAAACTGGGTCAGCACGAGGTACCCGTTAGCCGACCCTACCAAGACGAGCTGATTCAGCGCTTGCAGGCCTTATAAGCAGACTATGAGGCGGTTGGCAACTCGGCTGGTAGCGCTTCCAGCACGCTGGTTACTTGCTGGATAAGCTGTTGGACGGCGCCGCGCCGTAGTTCCGCAGCCTTGTTGCCTGGCTGTGGGGGCTCAAGCAACAGCTGCAACGGTTGCGCAATGTTGGCTACTCCAAACTGCAACAAGTTGGGTTTGATGTGATGCACCAATTTGGCCACCTGCAGCCACTGCCCGCCCGCCACGGCCGCTTGCAATTGTTGCAGCGTAGGCGGCATGTGCAGCAGAAACGAGCGCACAACGCGCTCCACAAAAGCGCCTTCGCCGTCGGCCAGCTCATGGACTTGGGCCAGATTATAGAGCGGAACAGCCGGCGCCTGCACCAGGGCCACGAGCTTGCGGTAAAACTCTTCTTCCTTGAATGGCTTGATCAGACAGTCATTGATACCAGCATTGAGGTAGCGGTCCAGATCAGAGCGGAAGGCATTGGCCGTGAGGGCTAATACGGGTACCTGAGCCCGCTCCGGCTCGGGGTGCAAGCGCAGATGTGCAGTAGCTTCCACACCGCTCATGCCCGGCATCTGAATGTCCATGAGCACCACATCGTAGCGGCGTTGGGCGTGTAGGCGTAGCGCTGCCGGGCCATCTTCCGCCTCGTCTACCACCACGCCCCAGCCTTGCAGCAACAGGCGTACTACCTCACGGTTGATGTTGTTGTCTTCCACAACGAGCACCCGGCGGTTGCGCAAGGCACTAGTATCAGTGAGCACCGGATTGGGGGCCGCTTCCACGCCTTCCGCTTTGGGCAGCGTAACGGTGAACTGAAACGAACTGCCGTAGCCCGATTGGCTCTCCACCAGCATAAGGCCGCCCATCTGCTCGACCAAAGCCCGGGCAATGCCTAGGCCCAGCCCAGTGCCGCCAAAGCGCCGAGCTGTGTCGGCTCCGATTTGCACGAAGTCCTCGAAGATGTGGTCGAGCTTATCGGGCGGAATGCCGATTCCTGTATCCGTCACCCGAAAGCCCGCCGTCAGGTGCGTTTCCGTCTGCTCCAGTACGTGTCCGCCAATGGTGACACTGCCTGGCGCCGAAGTGAACTTGATGGCGTTGGATACCAGGTTGATTAGCACTTGGTTGAGGCGGTACGCGTCACCTACCACCCGCGGCAATACTTCGGGCTGCAGGAGCATGGCCGCATGGAATATCAAGCCTTTCTCCATAGCCTGCACGGCCAAAGGCCGTAGCGCTTCTTCCATCGACTCCCGCAAGTCAAAGGAAACCTGCTCTAGCTCCAAGCGGGCCGCGCTGATTTTGGTCATGTCCAGCACCTCATTGAGCACCGACAACAAATGCTCCCCCGAAGTCTGGATGATGCGCAGCAACTCGCGCTGCTCCCGGTCGAGTTCGGTTTTGGTGAGCTGCCGGGCCATGCCCAGCACCCCGTTCATGGGGGTACGAATTTCGTGGCTGAGGTTGGCCAGAAACGTTTCTTTAGCCTGCGCAGAGGCCTCTGCTTTTTCCTTGCCGCGCTTGAGTTCTGCTTCGTTCTGTGCTCTGTCCGTGATGTCGAGGGCACTAAGCAGTACGTAAGGTGTTTGTCCAGGTGGGTCGAGGCGCTGCGCTTGGTACAACAACTGCCGCGGCTGGCCCTCACGGGGTAACACCGGCAATTGCCCGGCAGCCTCGTGGTTGGCCACGCTGAACTGAGACAGGTAGGCAGGCCATACCTGGGAGAGAGCATCATCAGGCAACACTTCACTTAGCAAGCAGCCCGCCAGCTGCACAACCGGCCGTTGCAGCAGCAGCGCAAAAGCCTGGTTGCAGGAAAGCAACACGCCATTCAAATCGTGCACGGCTACGGCGGCTGGCAGGTGGTAGAGCAGGTGGTGGTGCTGGATTTCGTCGGCCGGGCCGACGGTTACAGGCGAAGCGGCAAGGCGGTAGCTGAACATTTCTGAACGAGCTGTACCAGTGGCCGTCGGTAATAGAACGTAGTCCTGGAGCAGGGTCCGGCCATCCAGCAGCAACAACTCTTCGCCCAACACGGGTACTTGCGTAGCACGTAGCGTGTGCAGCCACTGCGCGTACTGAGCAGGCTGGACCACCAAGCTTTGCAAATAGGCAAACAACGGATCGGCCGGCTGACCTACCCAATAGTCGGGCTTTCGGGTGTCACCCAACAACTGGCACAGTGCCTCATTGATCCGCTCGATGGTGCCATGGGCGCTGACGACCAACCGCCCTGGCCCGGCCGGCTCCAGCATGCCCAGCCGGCGCTCGGCGGCGGTGGCCCGCTCGTTAGCTTCCTGCAAGGCGCGCTCCAGCTCTGCAATACGCGTGTGAGCGTCGGGAGTAGCAGTATGGCGGGCAGAAGTCGGGGGCATGCGAAAAGCAAAGAAAGGGTAGCGCGCACTCCGGCAAGCCTATCGATTGGTGCTGCACGGTGGTGAAGCCGGCGAAAAAGCTGCGCCAACTGAAACTGCTGAGGGGAAGCAGTGCCCACCCAGCACTCATTGCAGTTTCCACTCGCTGTAAAAATACGACCGTTCACAGCAAAAAACTGGCAATCCGACATAAATCCTAAAACCAGCCAAGTAGCCCCGCTATCCTTGTAATGTCAACGGGGCAGAAACACAGGTTGTGCATCAGTTTCTTGCTCTGGAGGCTTTCCAACAGACTTTCATCCATTTATTCACTCCTCCTTCTACCCTTCGTATCATGGCTTACTCCACTAACTCTCCCGCTGGTCAGGCAGTACAATCCATCCTCGACGCACTGCCAAGCCTGATGGCTGTAGCAGTTGTTGACATCCAGTCTGGTATGGCACTGGCTTCGCACAGCAACGCCCCTGGGTTGAACCCCGACACGGCGGCCGCTTACAACACCGAAGTGGTGAAGCAAAAGCAAAAGGCTATGACGGCGCTGAAGCTGCAAGGCGAGCGGATTGACGATATTCTTATCTCCCTCTCCAACCAACTGCACTTGCTGAACTTGACCGAAGACGGCAAGAAATTCATCTACTTGGTAGTGAACTCGCGCGAAACCAACCTGGCCATTGCCCGCGATGTGTGCCGTCAGGGTGCTGAGCTCCTGAAATAATCTATTATCTACAAGTATACCAGTTAGTTGAACAGAAAAGCCACCCCCGCTCCGGAGGTGGCTTTTCTCTTGTGCTGCGGGCAGAAGGAAGCGACTAGCCTTGAAGGTGGCTGAGCACGGGCTGGTGTTACCAGGGGCTGATGCCTGTTTCCGGCGCGTTATCGTCACTGAAAAATTGGCCGGTCAAACCATCTGGCCCCAACAGAGCTGCTTTCACCACGCGCGCAGCTGCATCGGGCACGCTCCCTGGGCCGCTGTGGTGGTTGAAATCGGTGGCCGTGTATCCTGGGTCCACGGCATTCACTTTGAAGGGAGTAGCGCGTAGCTCCTGCGCCAGCATCACCGTGTACGCATTCAGCGCCGCTTTCGAGGTGTGGTACGCGGCGCCCGTGATATTGTAGTATCGCCAGGAAGGATCTTGGTGCAGTGTCAGAGAGGCCAGGCCCGTCGATACGTTCACAATACGCGGTTCCACTGCTTGCTGGAGCAGGTCGATAAACGCCTGGGTGACTGCTATTACGCCAAAAATATTGGTTTCGAAGACCTGTTTAATTAAGTCCACGCTGGTGGTTAGGGCTGGTTGCGGCATGCCTCCGCTGATGCCGGCGTTGTTGATGAGCACGTCGAGCACGCTGGTTTTCTGGCCTAGCGCTACGCGGGCGGCCGCTACCGAGGCGCTATCGGCCACATCCAACTGAATGGCTTCCACCTGTTGTAAGCCTTCCGCCTGCAGTTGGTCGACGGCCTGCTGGCCTTTTTGCAAGTCGCGGCTGCCTAGGTACACATAGTAACCTTGCTGGAGTAGCTGACGGGCCGTTTCCAGGCCAATGCTTTTATTGGCGCCGGTAATCAAAACGTTTTTCATACAGAACGGGGAGTGAATGAGCTGACTGATTACTTGAACAGCACAAAGGACTCTCCATCCTGAGCGGAACCATAACGATATACAAACGAAAGTGTAAGAAATTCAAACCATCGGCGGCACTGCCGTCTGGTCTTGGCCGAGTAAGGTTCGGAGAGCAGACGGGGTAGTGCCGGTCTGCTTTTTAAAGAAGTTGTTGAAGTAGGTCGGATACTCAAAGCCCAGCGCGTAGGCAATTTCAGCAGTACTCCAGTTTGTATGCTGCAGCAGGGCCTTGGCCTCGCCAATAATGCGCTCCGCAATGTGTGCCGATGTAGGCTTGCCAGTACGCGCCCGTACAGCCCGGTTCAAGTGGTTGACGTGCACCGAGAGGCAGCGGGCAAAATCGGCGGGGGTGCGGAGCTTCAGTCCTTGGTTGGGTGAGTCGATGGGAAACTGCCGCTCCAACAGCCCCTGAAACAGAGCCACAATGCGACTGGCGGCGTTGGCGTGCTGGTAATAGGTGGCTTGTGGCCGCAGCTTCAGCGCCTCATGAATGATAAGATTCAGATAGTTGCGTACCACTTCCTGCTGATAGAGGTAACCGGAGTTGGTTTCCTGTAATATCTTGCTGAACAGGTAATCTAATTCGGCATACTGCGTCTCGGTTACAAAGTACACGGGGTCGCTGCCGAGCTTGAATAGCGGCGAATCCTGCAGGCTGGCGGCGCGGTCGTTGAGGATGAGGAACTCTTCGGTGAACAGGCACAGATAGCCATCTTGCTCCTCTGAAACGGGCTCCCAAGAGTAGGGAATCAACGGATTAGAAAATACTAATGCGGGCCGGTCGATCAGAACCCCGCGTGTGGCGTAGTTGTAGCGGCTACTGCCAGTGATAAGGGCAATCTTGTAATAATCGCGCCGGCCGAACGTCAGCTTGCGGTTGCTGAACTGTTCGCGGCGGTACACATTGAAGGGGCTTGAAGGAACAATTGCGGGCAATTGGCTGATACAAGTTGTCGCATTATGCGGATCAAGTGAGCCAGCGGGCGTCAAGGAGGGTAGCGGCATGTTCAAAAATAAGAAAATCAAGCTGAGCAGCTAGGTTGTATCAACAGCTCTGCTTCTTAGTTGTCTGAAGTCTTTGCTGCTGTGCGCTACACCGAGAAAGAACAGGAGCCAACACGTACTAATAGTGTAATGAAGAAGCCTGAGCTTATCATAGGGTAGAGTAAAGTCAACTGCTGTGCTGATTAAGTTGGAGTGATTTGCGTAGAGATACTGCAGCGTTGAAAATTGAAGACAGGACTCTAATACAGTTTGTAGCCGGCTGGGCTCTTCCCATCTTTCTGCTTTAACGCGTAGTAAGCAGACATACTTAGTGCAATATCCTATGTCAGAAATTGCTTTGCGAATAGCTACGGTGGCAGATGCACCAGCTCTGGCGAATTTAGCCAACCAGTACACATTTCAGCAGGTAAGTGAGGTGGAACGGGAAAATGGGTTCCTTACGGGCTCCTTTAGCGCAGTGGCCATGCAGGCTATGCTGACTTCGGTACCCAGTCAAGTTGCCTTTCACAACCAAGAACTCGTTGGGTTTATTATCAACTCCAAACTGCCCGCCGAGCGGTACCCTCCGTTGGTAAAAGAAATTTGCGCGCTATTGCCTACGTTCTTTTACCACCAACTTCCGCTGACGCAGTACCGGTGGTTCTTCTACGGTCCGGTACTGGTCAAGAAAGAATACCGGGGCCAAGGGTTGCTGTTGAAATTGTTTGAAGCAAACAAGCAAGAACTTCGTGGCAGTTTCGATATAGGTGTCGCCTTCATTGCAGAACAAAACAACGCTTCCCTACAGGTCCATACCCAACGGCTGGGATTGGAAATTGTAGGCAGAGTTGTATTTCAGGGTGTACCATACGCTATCCTAGCTTTTTCCCTTTCTGAAGACGTGCGGTAGCGTTCTACTGGTTCAGCTAAGTCCTGCTTCAATGTGGACGTTGCCTAACGTGTTTTCGTAGCGCACGGCATCGTCTTAAGTGAATAGCACATTTTTATGTGTAAATATGATAAATAATATAAATTACATTATACTATTTTTTATTGCCTTAATTTATGATTACCCCTGATAAGCTTTACTTATCGAGGGTAATTGATTTACTTTGTTTCCGCTTATTACATTGTTGTTGTGCTATGTCTGGCTTGGTTGCAGCAACACACTACGTAGTATAAAAGCGTGCTCGTTGCTAATTCTTGCTTGATGAAATCTGAAGTGCAACCCGAACAACAGAACGTACCGGCGGTGGCCGCGCAACAAGTAGGTGCCACGCGCAGCATCAACGACTATGCTGAGTCGGCGGCTCGATACGTAACCACCGGCCAGCGTGGCGCGGCCAACACCCAGCGAGCTTACGCCGGCGATTGGCAGCGCTTTACCTTGTGGTGCCAAGAGCACGGCCGCCACTCACTGCCCGCTGATGTGCCAACATTAGCGGCCTTTGTGACGGCGCTAGCTGATGCCGGTAAGAAGGTGGCCACCATTCAGCGGCACTGCGCCTCCATCAGCAAGGCTCACCAACTGGCTCGCTTGCCTACGCCCACCGATGATCGGCAATTCAAGGAATTGATGGAGGGTATAAGTCGGGAGAAAGGGGTTCGGCAAAAGCAGGCCCCGGCATTCACGCTCGCCTACTTCAAGCGCGCCTTGCACAGCATTGATGCCGCCCGGCCAGACGGCCTGCGCGACCGGGCGCTGCTGCTGCTCGGACTGGCTGGCGCTTTCCGCCGCGACGAGTTAGCCAGCATCGATATCGGCCATTTGCACTTCGACGAGGACGGGCTAGTAGTAGACCTGCTGCACAGCAAAACCAATCAGAAAGGCGAAGCCGAAGAGAAAGCCATTTTCTTTTCGCCGGACCGGCGTAGCTGCCCTGTCCGCGCTGTTAAAGATTGGCTGCACCTATTGGAACAACACGGCCGCACCGAAGGACCACTATTCCTATCCTTCCACAAAGGGCAACGCCTAAGTCGGCGGCGGCTGAGTACATTCAGCCTCAACGAAATTGTGCAGCTGCGCCTCGGCGCGCAATACACGGCGCACTCCTTGCGCGCCTCGTTCGTCACCATTGCCAAGCTCAACGGAGCCGATGATAGTGAGGTGATGAACCAAACCAAGCACAAAACCACCGACATGATTCGCCGCTACACCCGCCTCGATAATATCCGCCAACACAATGCTGCTCAGAAGTTGGGGTTATAAATCGACAGTATCTCTGCTACTGCGGTGTAATGCAAGTATACTTTCTATGGCTATAGAAGGTGGTTGGGCGAATTAAAACATACATGTTTTATTACTGACCAAACTTGCATAGTAGAATTAATTATTATTCAACGAGCAAAAGAAATTAAATGCAGCCATTTATTTTTCACTACTTCACTACTTGAGATGTCAACCGTTCCGTAGGCATGAGCTTTGTAATAGTTAATTGATATAAGAAAAAGGCGCTTTAAAAAGCGCCTTTTTCTTATATCAATTAAAAACGAAAATTAGAGTAGATACAGCTCAGTCGTCATCGTCGTCACGGCGCTTTTGCTCTAGCTTCAAAAAAGCTCCCCGGCGGGGTGCCGGTACTACGGCATCTTCGCCTTTGATGGCCTTCCACACCACCTCGGTTAAATCCAGGTCGGGAGCCGCATCTTCGGAAGCAAAATCGAAATGCTCTGAGCGTTCCGCGCTTTTGTTCCAGGCCGTGTTGCGGGCGTCGAGATTCACTTGCGCTGCCTTCACTTGGTAGGGTGCCAGGTTAGGCATGGCTTGAAAGCAGTTGAAAAGTGGCAGGGCAGCGGCGTCATACTGGCTCATGGGCGGCAAGCCCAGAATCAGTTCCATGGTGCGCAGCACCCCCGACGTGGAATACATGGTATGGTCCACGGCGCCGCGCCGGGTGTAGGGGCTAATCACAAAGGCCGGCGAACGGTGGGCGTCTACGTGGTCGGGGCCGTTCTGAGCGTCGTCTTCCAGCACGAAAATCACGGATTCCTTCCAGATGCTGCTCTTGCTCAGGTGCTCCACGAGCTGGCCCAGCGCCAGGTCGTTGTCGGCCACGGCGGCCGTGGGCGTGAACTTGCCTTTGCGCTGCCCGCTGGTGTGGTCGTTGCCGAGCCGGATGGTGCTGAACTGCGGCACCGCCCCCCGGGCCAGCAGTGAGTCGAAGTCTTGCCGCCAGATGCGCGTGCGCTCCACGTCCTTGATGTCCATGTCGAAGCCCGGCGACTTCAGGGCAATGTGGCCTTCCAGCGACTTGAGGGTGGCTTTGCCGTCGCCGGCAAACTCGCCGTAGCTGCGGTAGCTCAGGCCCGCCCGCTGGCAGTAGTCCCAGATATAACCGTCGCGGGGGTAGGCAATTTTGCGGGTGCCTTCGTAGTCGTAGGTGCCGCCGCGACCCCCGTAGGAGGTAGGCCAGGTTTTTTCGGTGTAGTCGGTGGCGTAGGCGGCCATGCTCCAGTTGTGGCCGTCGGCACTCACTTCGGCATTCACGTAGAAGTTGTCGAGCAGCACAAACTCCCGGGCCAGGGCGTGGTGGTTGGGCGTTACCTTCTCCGGGAAGATGCACAGCGTCGTGTCGCCGTTGCCCTCAGGCATATCCCCCAGAATCTGGTCGTAGGTTCGGTTTTCCTTGATGATATAGAACACGTACTTGATGGGCGACTTCTCGCCGACCCGCCGCGGAATAGGGTTGCCCGCCTCGCCTTTGGCCTGCTCGGCTACTTGCTTGGTGAAAGGCGAGTTGGCGTACACCTGCGCCGAGTACGCTTTCAGTTGGTCTGCCTTGGGCTGGTTGATAAACGAGAGGGTGCCCTTGAATAAGCTCCCGATGTACTGCACTTCCGGCGCGCCGGCCACGCCCGTATGTGAGCCGCTGTTGTCGGATTTCTTGACGGGCTGCGGGCCCGCCGGATTAGCCAGGGAGGAAAATCCTTTGCCGTTGGCTACCAGAATTTTCCGGCCCAGCGTTTTCACGTTGGTGGGGTACCAGCCCGTCGGGATGAATCCTTTAGCCGAGCTTTTGCCGGGCTCCGCCACGTTGAACACCGCTAGGCAGTTGTTGTCGGCGTTGGCGATGTAGAGCGTTTTCTCGTCCGGTGATAAGGCCAGCCCATTGGTGGTTGAGCCCGTGAGTTTGGTGGGGTACAACGCGGTGGAAATCACCTCCAGCACTTTGCGGGTTTTGGTGTCAATTACCGAAACCGAGTTGTCGTTGGCGTTGGCCACGAACAGGACCTTGCCGCTCCGGGTCAGGATGATTTCGTTGGGGTGGCTTTCGGTGGCAATTTCCCCGACCAGCTGCTCGGTTTGCGTGTCGTAGACAGCAAGTTTGTCGCCGCCCCAGAGGGAGATGTACAGCAACCGGCGGTCTGGGGCGAGCACGCAGCTGTAGGCCTCGTGCCCCAGGGACACTTTCTTGAGCGTAGCCTTGGTTTTCAGGTCGACTACATACAGCGAGTTATCTTCCTTCGTGACGGTGTAGAGGCGGTTGCGGGCATCGTCGAGGGCAATGCCGGTGGGGCTGATTTTCTCTTTCGGCCAGGCCTGCCCCAAGCGCAGCGTATCAGCCGAAGCCAGCTTGCGGTTGACGATGGAGTAGGCTATAATAAGGTTGTCGTTGCCGCCGGAAGCGTACAGCTTTTTGCCGTCGGCGCTGAATTGCAGGCCGTACCACGATTTCCGAATGGTTTGCTGGTCGAGTAGGGTACCGGCCTTGGGGTCAATGAGTTGAATACGCTGCTTGCTCTGCCCATTGTTGGTAACGGCCAACAGCTGCCCCGACCGGGACAGCTGCATGTTCAGGGGCAAATCACCCAGGGGCAAGGAGGAGCTACCCGCCGGCGTCAGCAACCAGCCGTTGGGCAGCAGAATCTGACTGGCCTTGGGGTTGTTGGTGGGCTGCTGTGCCCAGGCGGCCAAGGCCTGGGCGGCTAGCAGCAAGCTAATGCATACGCGGCGGGTACTACTCATGAAAGCGAGGCGAGGTAATAGAGAATCGTGTTTCAGTTTAGAAGCCGTAGCGTAACCCTATTTGCAATTGGAACGGGTTGCCTGAGGGCGTTACTACCCCTGTGTTGGCATTCACGTTGTAATTGTAGGAACTGGTAGCGGTATTGAAGCCAGCAAGAGAATAAATATTCTGGTTGCCGAGCGTTTCAATTACTCCGTTTCGCTTGTTCAGGAAGTTGGCTACGTTGAACAAGTCACCGGAGAACTCCACGTATTGCTTTTTGGTGAAGGTCCGGAAGCGCTTGGCTACGCGGATGTCGAACTGGCCGTAGAAGCCGTTGACGCCCCCATTTCTTTCGGCCACTTTGCCAATGCTGCGGCGCACGTAGTCTTTCAAGTTGGAGCTAGCGTTGGGGTTGTCCAGGATGCCTTGGATGCCGGCGCGGATCGGCTCGGGTACGCTCGGGTCATTCGGGTCGAATACGTAAGCCAAGTCGTTGGAAGCCACGAAGTCGCCGTTCACGTTGCCCCCCGACAGCAGCGAGTACCGGGTGCCTCCGATGCCGGAGTAACGCAACCCAACGCTCACGCCATAGAGAGTAGGCAGGGTGCCGTACAACACCACTTTATTGCGGAACTGGTTGTCGGAAGCGGTGATCTTACTTAAGTCGCGTGGGTCGTCGCGCACCGGCAACGACAGGGTGGCGGTGTTGGCCACGTTGCCGTTGTAGGAGGTGTTGTCTTGCGTGTCGTTGTAGGTGTAGCTGAAGGAAAGCTCGCCATCCGCGAAGTAGCGGAACGTGCCGTCCAGTACCAAGGCGTACTGGTTTACTTTGCCGTCGCTGTTCAACGCCAGCACGCGGCCTACCCGTTCGGTTTTGCGGCCCAGGGTCCAGTCGGCGGCCCCGTTGCTCGGGCTGATGGTGTTGGCCGGTACGTACACGCCGCGGTTGCCTTCGTTGGCTAACCGGAAGTACGGCTGGTCCACCATGTTGGCATCGGTGTACATGTAGTTGTTGCGGGCCAAGCTGAGATAAGCGCTGGCTCCCACTCGTAACCGCTCCGTGATGAACCGGTTGTAGGAGAAGTTGGCTTTGTACACCACCGGGATGCGCACATCTTCGCGGTTGAGGTTGATGGTGGACAGGCGCTGCACACCGGGCAGGTTGAATAATTCGGCGCCGGGCGTGGTGGCGGGGTCGTTGCGGTAGCCGGGGAAGTTGGGCGTAGGCACCAGGTTGGGCCGGGCAGCGGAGTTGGTGATGTCCACGGAGGCCAGCTTCGTGCCGTCGAATACCATGTTGTTGATCATGGTGTAGTTCAGAATATCCGACCCGAAGATGCCACCGCCCAAGCGGATGATGTCTTTCTGCCGCTCACCCACGTCCCAGGTGAGCTGCGCGCGGGGCTGGAGCTGGAAGGTGTTCAGCGAGTGGTCGGTCTTCAACCCCAGATCCTCGAATACCGCTTGGTTGAAATTGGGCTTGTCGAGGTAGGTGGTGTAGTCGGCACGAATACCGGCCATAATGTCCAAGCCAGCAGCTACCTTGGTTTGCATCTGCGCGTAGAGGCCAGCATTAACGAAGTGCTGCTGCACGCTTGGGTCATCAACGAGCGGAATTTCCCGGGCATACCGGTAAGGAGCCAGCTTCTCGAAGTTATCGAGGCCCGTGTAGAAGAAACGTCCGTTCACCTCGCTGCCGTACCGCGAATCCAGGCTGGAATACATCAGGTCGGTTCCGAAGGTGAAGTTGATTTTGTCGGTGTTGAAATACACGTTGTTGGTGAGCTGCGACACGTCGCTGAAGAAGTACTCCGGCGCGTACCGCTGCCCTCCGAGCTGAATGGACGTGAAGACGTTGCGGTCCGCCACCGACGACTGCACCCGATCAACAATAGCGCGCGGAATAGTGGCAAACCCCGCCGGTAGCTGGCTACCCGAAATGCTTTCCACCGAAGCCGACAACTGCTGTAGTTTCAGCTCGTTGGTTACCCGGGGGCTCAGCGTGGAGCGCAGCGAGGCCAATGTGCTGTTGCTTTTGTTGCGGCTAGTACCGTACACCTCGTAGAGGTTGATAGCCGTGTTGTCGCCGATGTTCTGGTTATTCTTGTCGTAGATGTAGTTGTTGCTGATGGTCAGCAAGTTCTTGTCGTTGAGCTGAAAATCCAGGCGCGCAAAAATGGCGTCGGTGTTTTCTCGTTTATCGAAGGAGCCGAACTGGGGGGAAGCAGCTACCCCATACTTGCTGCGGGCAATATCTAGGTAGCGGTCCAGCGTGGTCTGGGTTACGTTGAGGCGTTGCTCGTCGGCGGGACCTTGGATGTCAGCAATTTGCAGGGGCCGCGCATCGCGCTGATGGTCGTAGGCTACAAAGAACTGGGCCTTGTCTTTGATGATGGGGCCGCCCAACGAGAAGCCGTACTGGTAGGTGGAAAACGGCACGTTGCGCCGGTTGCCGCGAATATCGTAGCGCGACGACAACCAGTCGGCCCGCACGAACGAGAAGGCACTGCCGCTGAAGGTGTTGGTGCCAGCCTTGGTGGCAGTGTTAATGGTGCCGCCGCCGCTGCGCCCGTACGTGACGTCGTACTGGTTGGTCACCACCTTGAACTCCCGCACCGCCTCAATGGAGATAGAATACGGGGCTCCCGTGCCCGCCGTACCGCCAAAGGTGGCGTTTTTGGCTGTCATGCCATCAATGGTGTAGTTGGTGGAAGTAGCCAGCTGCCCGGATATACTGCCTCCCCGGCTCAGGGGCGACAGGTCAATCAGGGACGTGAAATTCCGGCCAAGCACAGGTAACTTGCTGATGTTCTGCGCGTTGACTGCGGTGGAGGCGCCCAGGTTGGGAATGTTGTTCTGCATGCTGGACCCGTTGATTACCACGGTACCCAGCTCATTGGTTGAAGTCTGCAACTGCACATCCAGCTTCAAGATGTCACTCAGGTTCAGCGTGTAGCCGCTACGGGTTTGGGTACCGTAGCCAACAAAGGAAATCGTGATGGTGTAGGGGCCACCCAGCGGTAGTTGACGAAAGGTGTATTCGCCTTTAGGGCTGGTAGAAGTACCCGTAGTAAAGCCGGTTGCCTGGTTTTTCACTACCACAGTTGCTCCCGGAATGGGCTCCTTTTTCTCGTCGGTAACGGTGCCGTTGATGCCAGCTTGCGAGGTTTGCGCCACTGCGGCTGCGTGCGCAAAACAAAAAAGCAAAACCAACAAGACACTTACCGCTTTATGTATTTTTCGTATCATTTGCAGGACTTTTTTTGGTCGGCTGCAAAAGTACCGGCGTGCTATTACGCGAAAATCACATCCGCGTTAAGAAATTATCATCAACGCGCTTTTCGTGAAACCTTTGCAAAATTCTGTTTTATCTGTGTCCCAACACCTGTTGTTATTTTGCAGAATAAGCACCATAGTTAAAATAAATTTTATTTAAAAAAATATACTCTTCGTTTCATAATTTAAATGTGTGATGATGGATGAAGTATATTTTATGCATTTGATTATTTTGTAGAATAAAATGAAATAAGTAGCACTTGAAACAATAACAAGTTGAGTATGCTACAGAAAATAAGTTTTATGTAGTGACGCGCTAATTAACCTGGGATTAACTTATTATTAAGTAATAGAATAGTGTGAAATAGGGAATTCATGGCACTCTAGTTTTGCCTTGCACAAACTGGTTTCTTTTTCAATGAATTCACGCTTATTTCTTCTTTCCTTGGGTCTTCCTTTGGTAGCTGGGGTACTGGTTGCGCCGGCCGCGGTAGCACAGCAAACCAGCCCCGGTGACACGGCCCGTTTGATTCGTGTTCCCGAAGTAACTATTCTGGGTGGCGAGCAGAACGAGCTGTTTACGTCCATTCCTGGCTCGGTCAGCAAGGTGTCAGCCAAGGAGCTTCGGTTGTTGGCGCCCGTGAGCAGCAACGAGGTATTCCGCCGGGTGCCTGGCCTGAACGTGGTGGATGAAGAAGGGATTGGGTTGCGCGCCAACATCGGTATTCGCGGCATGGACCCCGACCGTTCGCGCACTGTGCTTGTACTCGAAGACGGCGTGCCTGTGGCGCTGGGCCCCTATGGTGAGCCCGAGCTATATTACACGCCCGTCATCGACCGTATGGCGGGGGTGGAAGTACTGAAAGGCAGCGGCCAGATTCAATACGGCCCTCAAACCATCGGGGGCGTCATCAACTACATCACGGCCGATGCGCCCGCCGAGGCCCAGACCACCGTGCGGCTGCGTGGCGGGGGGCGCGGTTACTTTTCAGGCTTGGCCAGCTACGGCAATACCTTCGGCCGCACGGGCCTGTTGGTGAGTTACTTGCACAAGCGGGCCGACAACCTGGGGCCGGTGCACTTTCGCCTGCACGACCTCACCATGAAGCTCAACGTCCAACTCAACGACCGTCAGACGCTACGGTTGAAACTGGGGGTCTACGATGAGTTCAGCAACGCTTCTTACCTAGGGCTAACCCAGTCGCAGTACGAGCAAGGGGGACAAGACTACCAGCAGCTGGCCCCCGACGACCGGCTGCCCGTGCGGCGCTACTCTATCAGCGCGGCCCACACCGTCCGGTTGTCAGACCACGTGCAGCTAGCTACCACGGCCTTTGGCTATACCACCGTCCGCAACTGGCAGCGGCAAGATTTTTCCCTTTCGCCTACCGCCTCCAACCAAACTGGCGTGGTCTGGGGCGACCCAACTGTGCGAGATGGGGCGGTGTATATGCAGAATAGCAACGGCCACCGCAACCGTCAGTTTCAGGTGGCAGGCCTGGAACCTCGCCTAGCTATAAACTATGCCGTAGGGGGCCGCAGTGGCGAGCTTGCTACCGGCGTGCGCGTGCTGCACGAGCAAGCCGAGGAACAATACGTGGTAGGCAAAAAAGCCAATGCCCGGGGCGGCGACCAGCGCGATTATGAAATTCGTACTGGCTTGGCCTTTAGTGCCTTCGCTCAAAACAAGCTGCAACTCTCCGAGCGTCTGTCAGCTACGGTAGGCTTGCGGGGAGAGGTGTTCAACTATGAGCGTGACATTCGGCGCGGCCTCTTCACCGTCAACAACCGCCCCAACCAGATTCGCGACACCATGGTGGTGGCCACCAGCAGCGTAACGGCCCTGATTCCGGGCGCGGGGCTGAACTACACGCTTAATGAGCGAGCCACGGTGTTTGCGGGAGTACACCGCGGCTTTGCCCCACCGCGCATCAAGGATGCCATATCCGGCACTGGCGTGGCCTTGCAGCTGGATGCGGAACTGAGTTGGAACTACGAGGTGGGCACCCGGGCGCGCCCATTGCCCGGCCTGGAAACCGAAGTGACCGGTTTTCTGATGGACTTCTCCAATCAAATCATTCCCGTTTCGCTGTCGTCGGGCAATGCCGGGGCGGGCTTCCTGAACGGCGGAAACACGCGCCATATAGGGGCTGAGGGCAGCGTGGTGTTGGATTTCGCGCGGTTGCTGACGCTAAAGCAGTCCTTGGCCCTGGACCTGAAAGCCACGTACGTGAAGGCAACCTACACCGACGACCGGTTTGCTACTACGCCCACCAATGAATCCCGCAACATCAAAGGCCATCAAACACCTTACGCGCCTAACGTGCTGCTTTCCGGCGGTTTCAGCGTTGAGCCGGTGCGCCGCCTGAGCGTACGGCTGACCGGCACCTATGTGAGTTCTCAATACAGCGACGAGCTCAACACCGTAGAAGCTGCTCCCCACGGCCGCACCGGCCGGATTCCGGGCTACCGTCTGCTTGATGCCACGTTGCTTTACCGTTTGCCCGGCAACCACGTGAGTATAAGCTTAGCCGGCAAAAACCTCACCGATGAACGCTACATTGCCTCGCGCCGTCCGCAGGGCATCCGCGTCAGTACCCCCCGGCTGCTCACTGCGGGCTTGGATGTGACCTTATAACGGAACAGGCCACTCGTACGCTCGCCCGCTTCAGCATGCTATACGCAAACTGAGCGGGCGAGCTCGAGCGCTGTAACCCCCTAGTACAACAGCAGACCGGAAAGCGGCTAGCCGAGGTACTAAAGCAAGTAAAACGACTCGGCGACCAGGGGCGCGGGAATCTCGGAAGCCTGAAGCAGTTGCTTGAGGTTGATTTCCACGGTGCGGGCAATGGCCGTTACGGGGGTATCTGTCGGCTTGTTGTTGAACGGGTCTTGCAGATAGCGGGCGGTGCGCTCCAACAAAAAGAACGTGGAGGCCACAGCCAGCAGCACCGGAATTTCCCAGAGGCCGATGGTTTCCACCAGCCCGAGCGAGAGAGTCAGCAAGAACAGGTAGATAAAGCAATGCACCAGCAGCCGGTACGTGACGGGGAACACGGTGTTCTTGATGCGCTCAGCGCCGCCCATGGCGTCGCAGAGCCGCACAATAGTGGAATCTAGCTGCACCTGCTGAAAGGCGTTAATGGCCTCCTGCTCATACAGTTCCTTGATTTGCTCGGAATGCAGGTCCAGTAACGCCAACGACTTGTTGGTATGGGACTCCAAGTAGCGTAGCTCGCGCTGCGGAAGGTGCTTTTGCAGTTCCGGAACGGGGTTTTGCCCCCGGAGCGAATCGCCTAAGCAGTAGCACCAGGCTATTTGGCGGTGAGCCATAGCATGGAGGGGAGATTCTGGACCCGGCAGCAGAAAGTCTCTTTTCACGAAGCTCTTGGTTTGGAGCACCAACGTGCGCGAGTCGTTCACGAGGCTACCCCATAGCTTGCGCGCTTCCCACCACCGGTCATATGACTGACTGATTTTGAATGCCAGCAGCAAGGAAATCGAGCTACCCAAAATGGCAGGCAGTTGCAACGGAATAAGCGGCAGGTTGGCACCGAAATAGGTTTTCAGCCCCTGAAAAACAATAGATATCAGCAGCACCCGGATGATGTCGGGCTTGATGCGCGTTAATATGTACCGAATGGGCAATTTGGTTTCAAGCAGCATAAAGACATAGTAAGTGCCAGCAGCAGGCAGCGGCGCGGAAGGTGTAGCGTAAGCACTGCCGGCGTTTCCGGCTCTGTGCTTCACTCCTCGCAGCCGTGCCGACTAACACTAATTGGCAACCTTCCGGCACCGAGTAAGTGCCGAGGCGCCTAGCGCCGATGCGTTTCCAGCAAATCTAAGAAGCGCCAAAAACCGCTCAGTTCCCTACAATTTTGGCGCGTGGAGTGTACTAGCAAAAGTACGCCCACGGGTACTACGCGAAATTAAACTCAGGTTATAAGCTGATTAGGATCAGGTTAAAAAGCAGTGCTCCCGGCTTGCTGAATTTTAGGCTGTGCACGGGGTACGCAGCAAGCTTCGCAACGCAATGTGTTCGATGGCGCCGATGGAAAGCGCGTAGCTTGAACTGCACCTGTATAGTATAAGACACGTAGCGCAGTAGCTTCCTGATGCCGCCGCCTTGCTGCTGCCACGGGCACCGTGCGGTTTGTGGCTCACAAACGGCGCAGGCTTTATGCCGCCTTGTCTGGTGGGGTCTGGAGTTCCAGCAGCCGGTCCACCAGCACGGCCAGCAACACGCCCGCTATTGGCGCCGCTACGTACACCCAAGCGGCTGTCCAGTTGCCACTGAGCAGAGCCGGGCCCAGCGAACGGGCCGGGTTCATGGAAGCTCCGGTGAGAGGGCCTCCAACCAACGCTTCCAGCGCAACAGTGGCGCTAATAGTGAGGCCCACCATGAGCCCTTGCTCGTAGTAGCCTGACGTCACGCGCAGAATCACCAGCATCAACCAAAACGTAAGCAACACCTCGATGCCGAACGCCTGCCCGGCTCCGTGCGCCGGTAACGTGGCGCCCAGCATAGAGCCTTTGGTGGCAACGAGCCGTACCAAACTGCTGCCAATAGCGGCCCCTACCAGTTGGGCAGCTACGTAAGGCAGCACCCGCTGAGCCGGGAAGCGGCCCGCCACCCAGAAACCGATGGTCACGGCTGGGTTGACATGCGCCCCGCTTACGTGCCCCAACCCCTGAATCAGAATAAGTACCACCAACCCGAATGCTGCTGCCACCCCTCCGTGCCCTAGCGCGTGAGTTTGCTCGTTCACAACGGCTGCACCAGTGCCGAACACCATCAGGATAGCAGTACCCAGCACTTCAGCCAGCAGGCAATGGCGTAACATAGTTCTCATAGCACGGTAATCAAGAGACGAGGATGTGGTAGACAAGTTAAATAACCAGAATTCTAGACTAACGCCAATCGGTGTGCAACCGATTGCAGACAGAAATAAACTGCTCCTACCACCGTGTTAACTCAACTGGCTAGGGTTGAGCTAGTTGATGTCTTCTTAGCTTGTAGTTTGTGGCCGATGAGAAGTGTGCCTGAACTTTGGAACATACTTACCTGCGTATCAAAGCGTGCATCTACGACCCGTAACGCTGCTTTGGATCTGAAAGTAGGACGCGTGTTGCTGGTTGGAAAGCCCACTTGCAGAAGAATAGGCCCACTAGACCAATCAATTTGCGGGATAGTTGGTTATGCATAGCCTACTGGGCACTCTGTGTTCCACTCGTCCCGGTGAGGTAAGGCTCGAATGGCCTTGTGCTGAACCCCGACGTTCCGAGTGGAACGCCCCTTCATCTGTCTTCCTCTTTTGTATGTCTTCTACTTCATCTGCCTCCGTTGCCTATTCCGTGCTGGACTTGGCGCCTATCGTGGCTGGTACCACGCCCACGGACACCTTTCGCAACAGCTTAGACCTGGCTCAACAGGTTGAACAGCTGGGGTATACCCGTTTCTGGCTTTCCGAGCATCACAACATGGTGAGCGTGGCAAGTTCGGCGCCGGTGGTGCTCATTGGCTACATTGCCGGCGGCACCACCACCCTGCGAGTTGGCTCGGGAGGCATCATGCTGCCCAACCACGCCCCGCTAGTAGTAGCCGAGCAAATGGGCACGCTGGCCTCACTCTACCCCAACCGAATTGATTTGGGGTTGGGCCGCGCGCCCGGTTCCGATCAGCGGACGGCACAGGCCATCCGGGGTAGCCGGTTCGGCTCCGTGCAGGATTTCCCCCGCGACATCGAGCAGTTACAGGCCTACTTCTCGTCCGACAATAGCAGCAGCGCCGTGCGGGCCATTCCAGGCGAAGGGCTGACGATTCCAATTTACATCCTGGGTTCCAGCACCGAAAGCGCCTATTTGGCGGCGGAGTTAGGCTTGCCTTATGCTTTCGCCAGCCATTTTGCGCCGGGCCAGCTGTTCCCGGCCTTGCAGATATACCGCCAGAACTTCCGCCCGTCGGCGGTGCTGGCTAAGCCGTACGTTATTGCCTGCGTGAACGTGGTGGCCGCCGATACGGATGCCGAGGCGCAATGGCTGTCCACTTCGTTGAAGCAGTTTATGTTGGGCGTCATTAAGGGCAAGCCGGCGCCTCTGCCCGCCCCGGTTGAGAGCATGAATGGGCTGTGGGAACCGGCGCAGCAGTATGCCGTTCAGCAAATGCTGGCGTATTCCTTTATCGGTAGCAAACAGACCATACAGCAAGAGCTGCAAGAGTTTATCGGGCAAACCCAGCTCGACGAGCTCATGGTCGTGTCCAACATCTTCCGCCACGAAGCGCGGGTACATTCCTACCGGCTGGTGGCAGAAGTGCTCGGGCAGGGCGAACTGACCCCAGCGTCACCGCTTTACCAGCATAGCCACTAAGCGTGCTGCATGGCTGGCCGGTAGCAGGGCCGCCGTGCCGGTGAATGGCGGCTTTCACTGCGGCCTAGTATAGCGTTGGTTAACAAGGCGTAAGCTCCTACCTTAGAACAAATATCCGGCGCGCCGCTTGGTAACTACCAGGCGGCGTTTTCGTGAGCTATTCTTGAACGTAAGCGGGACTTTGGCCTATGAATCACTCCTTTGACGCGTTAATTGTCGGGGCCGGGCAGGCGGGGCCCTCGTTGGCTGGCCGCCTCACCGCCGCTGGTTGGACGGTGGGGTTCGTGGAGCGCAAAAACTTCGGGGGCACGTGCGTAAATACCGGCTGCACACCCACCAAAGCCTTGATTGCCAGTGCCAAGGCGGCGCACACGATACGGCAGGCCGCTCATTACGGCCTGGGGCCAATGCCAGAATTCACCGTAGACTTAGCGCAGGTACAAGCCCGCAAAGACTCTATTGTGGCGGCGTCGCGGGGGAGCTTGGAGAAGTGGCTGACCCAGATGCCGGGCTGCACGATCTTCCGGGGAACCGCCCGGTTTTTGTCGGCTACAACCATGCAAGTAGGCGACGATGTGCTGGAAGCTCGGCACATTTTCCTGAATGTAGGCGGCCGGCCGGCTAGCCCACCTTTGCCCGGCATTCACCACGTTCCTTACCTGACCAGTAGCACCATTCTAGCTTTGGAAGAACTGCCAACGCATCTGGTTATTGTGGGCGCGGGGGCAATAGGGTTGGAATTTGCGCAGCTGTTTCGGCGCTTGGGTTCGCAAGTAACTGTAGTGGAACGCAGTCCGCGCCTGCTCCCGCATGACGATGAAGACGTTGCGGCGGCCGTAGCCGATATCCTTGCCAGCGAAGGTATTATGCTACGGCTTGGGGCCGAGTGCATTAGTCTGGGGGTGGAAGAGGGCCAGCCGGTAGTGCACGTTAGCTGCGAGCAAGATCCAACGCCGAGTCGCGGCTCGCACTTGCTGCTCGCCATGGGCCGGCAGCCCAACACCGACGATTTAGACTTGAAACAAGCTGGCTTGCAGGCTGATGCTCGCGGTTACCTGTCCGTGGATGAAGAGCTGCGCACCCCGGTGCCGGGTATCTGGGCGCTAGGTGACTGCAACGGCCGCGGGGCCTACACCCATACCGCCTATAACGACTTCGAGATTGTGGCGGCCAACCTGCTCGACCACGGCCAGCGTCGCGTCAGCGACCGGCTGCCCGTTTCGGCCATCTACCTGGATCCGCCTGTTGCCAAAGTTGGGCTAACGGAACACGAAGTACGCGCCGCGGGTATCCCGGCTCTGGTGGGCAAGCGGCCCATGACCAAGGTGGGTCGGGCCGTGGAAAAAGGAGAAACCCAAGGCTTTATGAAAGTGCTGGTGCATGCTGAAACCGACCAGATTTTGGGAGCGAGCATTGTGGGCGTAGGCGGCGACGAGGCTATCCACTGCATCATCACCGCCATGTACGCGCAGCAAACGGCAGCTTTCATGCGCCGCAACGTGTTCATTCACCCCACCGTCGCGGAGCTAATCCCGACGGTGTTTGGCGAGCTGAAACCGCTGACAGCCAGCGAAACATAAGCATATAGCGGGCTTTGTGAGTCGCTTTTGCAAGCCCAGCGAGCTTTGATACTAGTGCCCAAATGGTTTCCAGAAGGCCAGAAGATGACGCCCAACCACACGTGGGGTTGACTGCTGCCAGGGCCGGAGCTTCGTAGAAAAGCGCCGCTCTGTAAGTAGATTGCAGCCGGCTCCAACTCCTGCGGGTGGTGTATGTGCCAGCGCATTTCGGCGTTGGCTGGTCGATGAGGTAGTTGAGTGGGCGCTGACGCGCCCGCGAAACCTACCCTTGGTTGGCAGGGCCTAGCCCGGCATACCTATCCGCGCAAGCACAGGCTTTGCTGCTTGGCATTGGGAGTTGCTTTCGTTCCTCTTCGCTCTTACTTCATGCACCAAGAACCTATTCGTACGGCTGGCCAGCCACTGTCGGCGGCCACCAAGGCGCTCATTCTGCTCCATGGCCGCGGCGGTAGCGCCGCCGATATCCTGTCGTTGAGCGCCCACCTGCACGTGCCGGGCTTTGCCCTGTTGGCGCCGCAAGCCAGTGCCAACACGTGGTACCCCCATTCTTTTCTGGCGCCCACCACCCAAAACGAGCCCTACCTAACGGCCGCGCTAGCCGCCGTAGGCCGGGTTGTAGCAGAAGCAGAAAACCAGGGCCTCACCAAAGAAAACCTGTACTTTCTGGGCTTCTCGCAAGGTGCCTGCCTCACCCTGGAATATGTGGCGCGCCATGCCACTCGCTACGGAGGCGTAGTCGCTTTCACTGGCGGCGTCATCGGCGACAAAGTAAACCCAGACAACTACGCCGGCGACTTTGCTGGTACGCCCGTCTTCCTGGGCACCAGCGACCCTGATTTTCACGTGCCCGTTGAGCGGGTGCACGCCTCCACTGAATTGCTACGCAGCCTGGGCGCCGACGTAACCGAGCAGGTCTATCCGCACATGGGCCACACCATCACGCAGGAGGAAATCAAGATGGCCAACCAGCTGATTTTCAAGCAGCCTCAAGATTAACTCGTTTCCGCATCACAGTTGTTTTTCTGTTTTTTCCCTCCTTTTTCTATGGAACCACGCATTCTAGGTTTGCACCACGTAACGGCTATTGCCGGCAATGCCCAGCGCAACTACAACTTCTACACCAACGTGCTGGGGTTGCGCTTTCTGAAGAAGACGGTGAACTTCGACGACCCGGGTACCTACCATTTCTACTTCGGCGACGAAACGGGTTCGGCAGGTACCATCCTCACGTTTTTCCCCTGGGAGCACATCACGCCCGGCCGACGCGGGACGGGGCAGGCCACGGAAATCGGGTATTCGGTGCCCGCGGGCAGCTTCGAGTTCTGGATGAAGCGCTTTGATGCGCACGGCGTCACGTACAACAAACCCAGCGAGAAGTTCGGGGAGCAGTACCTCACATTCCTCGACCCCGACGGTATGAAGCTGGAGCTTATCGTGTCGAAAACCGAAGACCCCCGCACGCCTTGGACCACGCCCGAAGTGGGCGCTGCAGTAGCAACCAAAGGGTTTCACACCGTTACCCTCACGCTGGCTAGTATCAAAGGCACGGCCGAAATCCTAACCGACGTGTTCGGGTACACCTTGCTGGAGCAACACGTAAACCGCTACCGCTACGTGACCGATACGGTGCAGGGCGCCGCCTACATTGATTTGGTGGAAGTGCCGAGCGAGGCTCGCAGCGTTACGGCCGGCGGGTCGGTACACCACATCGCCTTCCGGGTGAAAGACGACGAAGCTGAACTATACATCCGCAAGAAGCTGATCGAGAAGGGCATGCAGCCCACTCCGCAAATCGACCGTGACTACTTCCACTCGGTGTACTTCCGCGAACCAGGCGGCGTGCTGTTTGAAATTGCCACCGAAAATCCTGGCTTTACGGTAGACGAGCCACTGGCCGAATTGGGCACCGGCTTGATGCTGCCTAAGCAACACGAGCGGCTGCGGGCGCAATTAGAAGCTAGCCTCCCGCCCATAGGATAGCTCGTCGGCAGGTTTCGAGCCTGAAAACCAGCCCTGCCAGCTTTGTTGAGGCCCCGTGCTTGTACTGCTTGCTCCTGCTTACCCGGCAGAAACAACCAGCATGAGCTACCAGTCAACAACAAACCTGGCAGGGCTTTTCGCGCTTCGGCAGCTCGCACGCAGCAAGGCTTCAGTACGCACAGGGTTGTGTGCGTACTGAAGCCGCATTGCTAGATCAACGGGCAGCGGTGCCAACAGTGTGCTCTCTGTTTGCTAGCTAACAACTACTTGGTAGGACGCCAGGTGAAGGTGAGGCCCGCGGCACCTTGGTAGTACATTGGCGAGAAGCTGGTGCCTTCGAGCAGGCGCGGCTTGCGGCCCCAACGGTTGCGGTGCGACAGATACGCCAGGTGTGCCGACAAGATACCGAAGCCCGCGCCCGCTACCACGTCGCTTTGCCAGTGCTTGTTGTTGAGCATGCGCAGAGCCGCCACGCTGGTGGCAATGCCGTACGCGCCCACGCCGTACCACTGGCTTTTGTCGCGCAGCTCGGCGTGCACGATGCTGGCTGCCAGAAACGCCTGCGCCGTGTGCCCCGAGGGAAACGAAAGCCTGTCGGAAGCATCAGGACGGGAAATATTGGTGAGGCGTTTGGTGAGAAACACGGAGCCCAGCATGATGGCCTCGGCTTTGCCAATCAGTAGCAGCGTGTTGAGCCGGTCGTTGCGCGACTCCACGCCCGCCAGCGCTACCGCCCCCAACTCCAGATACGGCGCGAAAATGAGGATGTCATCGACGCGGGTATGGAAGTTGGGAAACTCCTGTTGAATGTCGCGCCGGGCATTGTAGCTGCTGTAGAAGCCGTTGTTGTTAATGGTGCTGATGCCGTAACCAATCAGGATGGCTGGCACAATGGTGGCCTTAAACACCTTGCCCTTGTACCACGGCTGCTGGGCCACCGGGGGCGACACGCCCGCTGGGTTTTCGAACTTGCGGAGGGTGTCCGTTGCCGCCGGCGTGGGGGCCGTGGGCGCAATCTGGGCCTGCACCGAAACGAGTGGGCTAACAAGTAAAATGAAGGCAGCAGTGCGGGTAAGCAGAAACGAGCGAAAAGAAGACATCAAAGAAGAAATGAACTCACTGAAAAAACCTAGGCAACAAGAACACCCGTAAGCGGTGGCTAGCAAAAGCAAGCTCTTGCTACTCACTGTAGTAGCTTCTGCTTGCCACAAACCACCCATCAGCAGCGCCACACCTATCCGTTGGAGGTAGTTAAAAAGCTACAGACAGTGTGTACCTCCTGCTGCGTGCAGCTCCGCGGGATGATTCGCTGAACGGCTGGACGCACTTAACCTATACGCAGCCAGTTGATAAATTGTCCCTGGTCGCGCTTGCAAGCACAGCCAACAGCGTGCACCAGCCTGCGCAATGCCTTGCAGCTGCCGTCTGAGAGTAGGCTCCAACGCTGTAAGCGGGACTCTGGTTGCTGCCCCCGGCTTACTTGCAGCTCCGGTTCTTGTTAGTACAGGGCCGCTACTGACCCTCAAGCTGCTAACTGGCCCGTGTCAGGAAGTCAGACAACTGCATATCTTTGATTTCTACAACCAGAATCTATGAAGCCAGGCTCCTTTGAAGAACTGTACACCAAGCTTCCGGCTATAGCTGGGGCTCCGTCCGGTGCGTTGATGCCCGCGCGTCAGCAGCAGGAAATCGGACAGTTCAACGTCTTCAACGTGGCCGACCTAATGCTCGACTTCCGCAACCGCCCCCCCATGACGTTCAACCGGCGGGCTTTCTACAAAATTAGTCTGGTGCACGGGCGCAGCCGCATTGAGTACGCCGACCAAAGCGTGGAGGTCGAGCAGTACACCCTGTGGTTTGCTACCCACCGCGTGCCCTACCGCTGGCTGCCGCACGACCAAGCGCAGACCGGCTACTTCTGCGTGTTCACCGACGAGTTTTTGCTGCCCGCGCACGGCGGAATAGTGCTGCATGAGCTGCCGGTTTTCCAGCCGGGCGGCTGCCCCGTCCTGACACTAACAGAAGCTGAATACGAGGCTATCAAGGTAATTTTCCGGAAGATGGAGCAGGAAATAGGAGCTAGCTACGCGTATAAGTACGACCTGCTCCGCGCCTATCTAGTGGAGCTGATTCACTTCGGGCAGAAGTTGCAGCCAAGCACAGCGCTTGCACCGCCGCACACGGCCGCGGCCCGGGTAGCCGCCCAGTTTGCCGATTTGCTTGAGCGGCAGTTCCCGTTGGAAACCCCGCAGCAGCACTTGCGCCTGCGCACCGCGAAAGACTACGCCGACCAGCTGGCAGTGCACGTCAATCACCTCAACCGGGTGCTCAAGGAAACCACCGGCCACACCACCACCGTGCTGATTGGCAGCCGAGTGGCACAGGAAGCGAAAATACTGCTGAAGCAAACGAACTGGACTATCGTGGAAATTGCCGACAGCTTGGGGTTTGCTGACGCCGCCCACTTTTGCAACTTCTTCAAGCGCCAGACCACATTAACCCCTGGAGAATTTCGAAGCTAAGGACATTGTTTGAATTCTTCAGTAGATGGTTTGACCCGCGCAATAGCACCGCGGCTTGCTCGCTGGACCTTTGTGGAGTACTTCACCTCCACTTATAAAGGATCATTCCATGCGTGTTTTTGTTACTGGCGCTACGGGCTTCGTTGGCTCGGCCATTGTTCAGGAATTACTCGGCGCCGGCCACCAGGTGCTTGGCCTAGCCCGTTCCGAAGCTGCCGCTCAAGCCTTGGTTGCGGCCGGTGCCGAAGTGCACCGAGGTACACTCGACGACCTTGACAGCCTACAGCGCGGTGTGGCAGCTACGGAAGGGGTCATTCACACCGCATTTGTGCACGATTTCTCTGCCTACGCTGCTGCCGGCGAAACCGACCGACGTGCCATCGAGGCCATGGGAGCGGCCCTCATGGGCACGGAGCGTCCGTTTCTCGTCACCGCCGGGCTAGCGGGCTTTGCCCTCAATCGTTTGGCAACTGAAGAAGACAACCCGGCGCCCCTGCCTCGAATGTCGGAAACAACCGCGCTGCACCTGGCGGCGCAAGGGGTGCGCGTGTCGGTGGTACGCCTGCCGCCCTCGGTGCACGACGCCGGCGACCGGGGCTTCGTCCCGACCCTCATTGATGTTGCCCGCCAAACGGGTGTGGCGGCGTACGTGGGTGAGGGCAATAATCGGTGGCCCGCCGTGCATCGGCTTGATGCGGCCCGTCTGTTCCGGCTGGCGCTGGAGCAAGGAGCCATTGGTGCTCGTTACCACGGAGTTGCTGACGAGGGAATACCGATGCGAGACATTGCCGCCGTAATTGGCCGCCAGCTTCAGCTCCCGGTAGTCTCTAAATCCGTTGAGGAAGCACCCGCCCATTTCAACTGGATGGCTCAGTTTGTTGGCTTGGACGCCCCCGCTTCCAGTGCCCGTACGCAGCAGCAGTTAAACTGGCACCCTAGCCATCCTTCGCTGCTTGAAGACCTTGCAGGCGGCAGCTACTTTACGCAACAGGAAACAGGCGAAGCGGCCAACACCCCCTCGTAGGTGCAAACCAAGCCACCGCGCCGGAACCGACTTGGCTGCTTGCAGCGCGCTCCAGCGCAGCAAGCAACAGCCCGAGAGTTACAGTAACTGCCAGAAGCTGAGCAACAGTAGGTTGCTGCGCGAGAAACGTAAGGGAAGTTGAGGCAACAAGAGGTTTTACGCCTGATCCACTTCACGCAAGTAGGCCAGCAAATGGGCTAGCGTCATCTCCTGGCGTCCAACTCGGGCCAGCAAGCTACGCTCATACGCACTCAGCGACTGAGTCGGGTCGTGGATCAGGGCCAAGGCCGCCAATACAAGCTGCTGGCTGCCTTCTTCGCTAGAAGCAGATGTGGGATGTTGGCTTAGCCAGAGAAGGAGAAGAAATTGCACCACTAAAGATCCCACGTTCCTGCTTTTTTCGCAAGCTCGGCAACATACGTTCAGTCTGAATACCAGCTACTTGTAGTTGAGTGGCTACGTTTACTCGCTGAACCAATCACCAGTTGAAAAGCCGCTGCGGCAAGCGTGCTGTTGAACGAATCATTATCGGTCAGCAGTGCCCTTGCTGCAGCGGCTTTTCAAGGGAAAAGGTGGACAACAAACGGCTTACGCAAGCAAGGAAATGGCCGGGTGGGTTCTGCCCGGTGAAGGTGCCGCCGGCGTAGCTCGATGGAGTTGGTGCGGTATGGCACACCCTACCAAGAGCTTCGGCTTGTTACGGTTGGAGAATGTCGAGAGCAGGATACTGTTTCATCTACGACACAGCGGTTGCGCTACAACGGAAGTTGCGGCACGGGCAACACCTACTGATGACGAGCTGCTTGACAACCTAATATCCCGTTGCTTTCTGCGGCACCAGCGTGGTGCTTGACTGGCCAACTCGTCGTCACGTACTGCAAAAGGCTTTCTTTAGGAGAACTTACCTCGTGTTCTTTCTAGCGGGCCTTTGTCTTGAACTTCACTTCGTAAGGGCGCAACGGGCGACCATCCGTTGATCTGAACCCGCCTCCATTGAGCACGAAGCTGTACGTGTGTCCTGGTTGTAAAGCCACCTTGTAGGTGAAGGATTTTTTATCGGCCGCGAAGATTCCGCTGCCGATAATGGGCCATTGCTCTTTGCCACCTGGCCCGTAGTCGGTGCTGGTATTGGGCGCCATGGCCGTTGAAAAATCAACTTGCAGCTCTGTTACGGAAGCATCTACATAGCCATCCGCGGAAATGGTTGGTACTCGGGTAACCACGGGTCGGTTGTTCTCAAACGTTTCGAGTAGCAGCGCTTTGCTCGGTAGCTCGGGGTAGTAAGCCGACTTGCGCAAAAAGCTTTCCACGGCTGTCTCGTTGGTGTAATCCAGTTCAATCAGCTCTTTGACAGCCTGCTTCTTGTCTTTGGCGTGTTGATAATACGTCTTGCAAATGGCGTAGCCCATGTAGTAGCCTAGGTCGGGCACGTGGTTGGGGTCGTCCGAGGTTTGGTTGTAGAACCAGTTATAGAGGTAGGGAGAGAACATCTCGGCCTTGAACCGCTCTTTTAATGCTGCCTCGTGCGTAGGACCGTAGGCCATGTACGGCAGCAGGGGCAGCTTGCCGGTAATAAGCTCGGCCACAACATCGCACGTGCCTTCGTACAGTGCCTGCGCCAGCAAGGTGCTTTCGGGTGGTCCTTTTTCTTGGGTGTGCACATACTCGTGCACGTTGAGTACTACGATGTTTTTGAGGGGCTGGCTGCGGAAGTAGCGAGCTAGAAAGGTCTGTGTAGCAGGAGGAAACTCGGAAATATCGGTGTCTGGTGTCCCGGTCGTCATTTCAGCGCCGATAAGCACCATGTCTTTTTTGGTGGTTCCGTTGGAGCGAAGCGCCCCAATGGTGAAATACATACTAGCGGGCCGCAAAGCCGGATAAAGAGCCGCAAATTTCTTTAGGTAGGGCTCAATGCCTCGGGCGCTTGTTTTCGCCCATTGGGTGTTGGGCCGAATGGAATTCCAGAACTTGGGATACTGGCGGATAGAGTGCACCCAATACTCGGGCGTGTACCCTTTGACTTCCATAAAGGCCTTCAAGCCAGCGGTTCCTTTATTGATATAGAGCCGGTGGAAGTAGCGAAGCTGCTGTAAGCTGTCCGTTGTCGTGCGGATGCTGTCGTAGGCCACCCAAAAATTATCAATGTCGGAGAAAAACACCCGCTGCTTGCCTTGCTGGCCAACAACAGACCCTATACTTGTTAAGCCAAGCAAAAGCAGGAACGCACTTCTTTTCATAGCACGGGTATCGAGCTGATAGGTCGAAATAAAATTCTGGCTGGGTCGCAAAACCCTGTATCCAGGTATTGATGCAGCCTAGCAGAATGTCTTGGGAGCGTTGTCTTCTTGCAAAGGCCGGAGTGGTAGGAGCGTTACTGTTTGGGCATTTTTTCGACCTCCTCCAAGGTGATGACTCGGTACGTGACCCCAAAGCGCGTGACATATTTCTCCACAGTATCACTGAACCCGGCCTGCTTGCGGCGCTGGTTTACCTGCGCCGGATTCTGAATAGGCCAGACAAAGGGGGGCTTCCCGTTGTAGCTCGTAACCTGGGTGCCGTACAACTGCTCTTTTCCGCCGTCCATTAGGTGCCGGTCTAGCATCATTGCGTAACGAGTAAAAGGAATCTCACCTTTTTCAGCAGCAACTTTCACCAGCGGCAAGTAAGTGGAGATGGTAGCAGGATTGTGTTGAATTACATGCCACGCGGCGTCATTGGTTGGTGCGCCAACCAGCGACTTTCCTGGGTAGCCGTACTGCTTGAGAATGGCGTGCATGCGCTCCATGTTGGCGGCGTCAGCGCTCTGCATTCGGTTTATAATAGTGGCATTCAGTGCCTCTTTCGACACGCCAAGCGCCGTAGCCAACGAATCTGGGTTGCGGGTTAGCCGGGGCTCGAACAGCATAGCGCGGTAGCGCTGGTCTACTTCGTAGATACTATCCAGCTCATGCTTGAGCCGCGGATTAAGTTTGGTTTGTGCCGCGACCGGCACGGCAAACCAGCAAAGCAGGGCTGCATACAGAAAGTGTCTCATGCTTACAAAGTAGTGAGTTGTTTTCTTCCACGATGTGAGCCAGCCGCGCCGCCGCACCCCACTTGAACGGCAGGAATTGCAACGAATTTTTCTCGACCAGACGCTCATTCAGGAGTGTCGTTGCTATCGGTATCGTTATGGTACTTTTCAACTCGCGCCTATATTCTATTCCTTGGCTGGCCGCCAACAAGCCGCGCTGGGTCACAACGCATTAGGCTGAATATTATTTGGGTGTCGTCTGATCCACAAACGTTTCCGGAAACGGTTGCGGTACTTTCATTTATCCAACTCCGAATGCGGGTGCAGCTTGGGTGTAGGTGCCTGTTATATTCCTCTACAAACCGGTTTTTACCCCCGCCAGCTGGCTGTGCTTGGTATCTGCCGCAGGCTCTGGCGCAGTAGGTTAAAATTGTATTATACATGCAAATAATGGACAAGGTAGCCACTGCCTAGCAGGTAGGCTGGCTGAAAATAACACTGCTTTTTTCTTCTGTTTCACTCATACACCATGCCTATGCCCTGCCGCACCTGACTTCCCCTACCCCCCCACCGCGCCAGCGGCTACCCGTTGGCCCACTCGTTCTCTGCATTACCCAACAAATTCCCAGTTCATGAAAACAACGAATACGCTTGCAGCCCTGCTGCTAACGGTACTTAGTCTGCGCGCTTCGGCACAGGTACCCCTGGTGTACACCACCGAAAACACAGGCGGCAGCTGCGCCGCTCCACCGTTGCCGGCCTTCAGCCAACTGCCGATTGTGCAGCCACTGACGGACCCGTTTATGAAGTCCGACAACTCTGGCCGCTCCACTAGTTTTAGTGATTGGGAGTGCCGCCGCAACGAAATCAAGGCCGAAATCGAGAACTACGAAATCGGAACCAAGCCCACGCGGCCCCAGAACATTACGGCCAGTTACGCCGCCGGCACCAATGCCAACACGGGCATCCTGACGGTGAACGTGACTGAAAACGGCCAGACCCTTACGCTGACCTCGGAAATCACGCTGCCCGCTACCGGCAGCGGGCCGTTCCCGGCCGTTATTGGCATGAACAGCGCCACAGGCAGCATCCCGGCCGCGGTATTTACGAGCCGCAACGTAGCCACTATCCGCTTCAACCATAACCAGGTCACGACCTACAGCAACCCGCAACCGACCGACCCCTACTACCGCCTGTACCCTAGCCAGACGCTGGCCAACGCCGGCCAGTATAGCGCCTGGGCCTGGGGCGTGAGCCGCCTCATCGACGGGCTGGAGTTGGTGCAAGCCACGTTGCCCATCAACCTGCGCCGCTTGGCCGTAACGGGCTGCTCGTACGCGGGCAAAATGGCGCTGTTTTCGGGCGCCTTCGACGAGCGAATTGCCCTTACTATTGCCCAAGAGTCGGGCGGAGGTGGAGCGCCGGCCTGGCGAGTTTCGGAAACGCTCGGTGCAGTGGAAAAGCTGGGCGCTACCGATTACCGCTGGTTCAAAGACGACATGCAGCAGTTTCAGGGCATCAACGTGGCCAAGCTTCCGCACGACCACCACGAGCTGATGGCCATGATTGCACCCCGCGCCCTGCTGGTAACGGCCAACACCGACTTTGAGTGGCTGGCCAACCCATCGGCCTACGTGTCGGCGCGGGCCGCACACGTGGTATGGAACACCTTTGGTATCGGTGACCGGTTCGGCTTCTATATTGACGGAGGCCATAATCACTGCGCCATCCCAGCCACGCAGCAGCCAGCCGTGGAGGCGTTCGTCGACAAGTTTCTGCTGGGTAACACCACCGTCAATACCAATATCACCGTGCACCCTTACCCGCAGATCAACCACCAGCGTTGGTACCAGTGGTGGGGTACTGGCAATCCGGTTCTGCCGGCCGAGCCGCTGGGCAAGCGGTATTGGCTGGAAGCGGAATGCGCCACAGTGGGGGCAAACTGGAACGTGGTAGCTGATACCTCGGCCTCCAATGGCAGCTACGTGCGAGTGCAAAGCGGACTAAGCAGCCCCACCACGGCCCCAACAGCCGCCGCTGCTCAGCTGGTTATGCCGTTTACCGTGGACAGCGCCGCCACTTATAACTTCTTGGCGCGCCTGAATATTCCGGCCACCGAGGAATATGGCTACTGGGTGAAAGTGGACAACGACGCTTTTCAGGCGGTAACTAGCCAGCTGGCTACCAACCCTGGGTTTGAAAACGGCTTGGCTGGCTGGACGACGCAGAACTCCACCGGGGCCACCATCACGGCCAACACCGTGGCGGCGGAAGCGCATACCGGCACGGGCTCGATGAAAGTGGTGAACTCCATGGCCCAGCCTGGCAACCAATGGCGGGTGCAAGTAGCTAGTGCGGCCTTCCCCACCACTATTGGCCGGCAGTACACCATTTCCTACTGGGTAAGAGCGGCGGCTCCTGGGGGTTCCATTCGCCTATCAACGGGCCCCAGCAGCCCCCAATATCAAGCCGACCAAATGATTGGCACGGCTTGGCAGCAGGTAACCTGGACCATCACGACCTCCTTGGCTTCTACCACTTTCTTGTTTGATATGGGGCAGGTGGCCAACACGTATTACATCGACGACGTGAGCGTGAAAGAAGCTGGTGCAACGGCTGGTTGGCGCTGGCTGAAGCTAAAGGAAGGAGCTCTGACGGTCGGCCCGCATACGCTGACCATAGGCTACAACGCCGGCGGCAATGCCCAACTCGACAAAGTAGTGGTGGCAACTTCCACCGCGTCTATTACCGGCAAAGGCCCAACGGCCACCAACTGCCTTGTAATGGCTACCGCCAATGCCTCGGCCGCTCCTAGCGTAGCAGTGTATCCTAACCCCGCTGCCGACAAAATCACCGTGCAGCTGGGAGCTAACCTCAAGCATATCAAGCGCATCGACGTGGTAGACCTCGTCGGCCGCACAGTGGGCCGGGTAAACGTAGATAGGCAAAGCACGCTGGTTATCCCGCGCGGGCAATTGAAACCCGGCGTGTACTTGCTGCGCTTCAACGGCGACACCAGCGAAACCCAGCGTATCGTCTTTAAGTAAGGTGGCTTGCCACGCGCTACGGTGCTCGTTCCTAACGCAGTGACGCTCTAACAGGCCGCCAGAATTCTGGCGGCCTGTTTTATTTTAACTAGCATGCAGCAGCTATAAGCCGAAGACGGGAGGTGCTTGGCTGTATCTTTCTGCAATGCGAGCTAGGGCCTGCTAGGTATCTAGCAGCGTGGAAGTTGCTTGGTTGCGCTACGAGGCATCTTGTTGCTTTTTCGTTTTGAGATGCTGCAAGGCGCCAGTCGACCAGAGGGCCCAACCCATCAGCACGGGCTGAAAGAACAAGCGTCCTAGTCGTTTAGCGTCGGTGTCGAGGCCGAATGCGGAGATGTGCTGCGTGTACTGGTGCACGTTGCCGGGAAAGACAAGCGCGTAAAAGGCCGCCAACCCCAGCCCCATTTCGATGCGCCGCCGTTTCCAAAGCAGTAGGGCCAGCCCCAACCCCATTTCAACAACGCCCGATTGCAGCACCACGGTGTCTTTGTTTAAGGGCACCCAATCGGGTACTTGCGCCTGAAATTCCTGCCGGGCAAAGCTAAGGTGGCCTACCCCCGCTCCCACCATAAAGGTGGCCAATACTAAGCGGGCTGCGTTTTGTGGTAAGGTCGTGAGGGGTGAATCGGCCATAGGAAATGGGCTGTAAAAAGAACACGTACGGCTACGCTTTACGGCTGGCCTCTAACTAGGATGTCCGAGGCGAGCAGCCGCCGCCCGATAGGAGCCACGGCACTGTCGGCTGCTTGCCTCTCTGCTCATGCCGCAACATAGGAGCCCTCCAGCCCGAGCAGGGCCAGGTTAGGCTCTATAACCACGTAGCAAAATCGTCCTGCTATCGGGCACTTCACTGAACCTGGCAGCAGGCCCTTGCCATGGTAGAAGAGCACTCTTCGCTCGTCAGCAGCAAGCTTTTTCGTACTCTTAGCCATGCGATGCTGTTTTCTGTATTTGTTCCTGCTTCTTGCTTACTCGCCGGCCACGCACGCGCAGCCTGCTTCCCTCGATACGGCTGCCCTTACGGCGGCGCTACAACAGCACTGGCAACAGTCGGACTTGCCGGGGTTTGCGGTGGCGGTGGTGCACCCAGATGGCGTGGTGTATGAGCAAGGCTTTGGTTACGCAAACACCGCCCGCCGCACTCCCTACACGGCCGCTACGGTGCAGTGCGTGGGCTCCGTCAGCAAGACCCTGCTGGGCGTCGCGCTGCTGCAAGCTATGGCTGCGGGCAAGCTCTCCCTCGATCAGCCAGTCAACGAGTTGCTGCCCTTTCCTGTGCACAACCCGTATTCTCTCCGTCAGCCGATTACGCTCCGCCACCTGGCAACCATGACGGCCGGTTTGACCGACGATCAGCGCTTCTACAATGCCCATGCCTACGCGAAGGGCACCCACTCTCCACTCACCAACGAAGAGTATTTGCGCCGTACGCTT
This sequence comes from Hymenobacter tibetensis, assembly GCF_022827545.1. Taxonomy (NCBI): domain Bacteria; kingdom Pseudomonadati; phylum Bacteroidota; class Cytophagia; order Cytophagales; family Hymenobacteraceae; genus Hymenobacter; species Hymenobacter tibetensis. Next base: position 1,623 of record NZ_CP094673.1, on the reverse strand, counting down.
AGCCCAAGTGGCAAGTGGTATAGCCGCCGCCGCTTTCTGCCCCATGCGCCGGGCACTTACTATGCGTACAGCAACGAAGCCGCGGCCCTAGCGGCCGTAGCCTTGGAGCAAGCAACCGGCCAATCGTATGCGCTTTTCACGCAGCAGCACATCCTGCTCCCATTAGGCATCAAGGATTCGGGTTGGGCATATACTGACGTTGACTCCGCACGGCTCGCCACGCTCTATGATGGCCACGGGCGAGTGGTGGCACCGTACACCACCATCACCTATCCTGATGGTGGACTCCTGACGAGCGTACACAGCTTAGCGCGCTACCTGCACAGCATCCTCACCCCCACTGTTGGGGGCGCGCCGCTCTCGGCAGCGCTGCGGGATAGTTTGCTTCGCCCCCAGTTTTCTGCCACGCGCCCACCCCTGCACCTAGACCCGGCCGAGCCCAACCAAGGCCTGTTCTGGGCTCATCGGCGCAATGGCACCATCGGCCATACCGGCGGCGACAGTGGGCTGACGAGCTTTCTGTTTTTTGATCCGGTTACACGGGTCGGCAAAATCTTTCTCACCAATACCGAACTGCAAAACGGGCCGCGCAGCCTCGCGCAGTTTAAAGCCATCTGGCAATTGCTCGACCAGCTTCCTGCTAGCCCTAACACCAGGTAGAGGAGCAACGATGTATCAACTTGACAATGAATGATCTATAGCCAGTCAATAGCAAGAACAGGCCGCCTGGCTGACAGATGCAGCGGCCCAGGAAAGCAGGAAGTCAGCTTGATGCCTGCTAACGCCCCACAATCTTGGTGCAAGAATGATACCTTCAACCAACTGACTTAGCGTACAGGTAGGACGCATAATCCATTGCACACCCGATGTCTACGGCCAGCGTGGCTTGGGCTATCTTCTTTTTTGCCGCATTCCGTATTTGCCTCTATGAAGCACACAACCCACAGTTTTAAGACGGTCGCCACCAAAGGCGGAAAGCAATATGTGGAGGTCAAAGACCGCCTCTTGTATTTAGCGCACCATTTCGAGGGCGAGTACAGCATCGAAACCGACTACCGCTACTTTGCCTCCCGCAAGATGTGGGTGGTCAAAGCGACGGTCACGCTCACTCAAAACGAAGCAACAAACACCTACACCGGTTTAGCGCAGGAGCTGGAAAGCGAGAAATACGGCACCGTCAACAACACCAGCGCCCTGGAAAACGCCGAAACCAGCGCCGTAGGTCGGGCCCTAGCAATGGCGGGTATCGGGATTGAATCGGGTATTGCCTCTGCCGATGAAGTGCGCAAAGCCGAAAGCCGCGCCGAACGAAACAAGCTAGGAAAACCTGAAGGTGAGGTGCCTAAACAAGCGGCATCTACGGAAGCCGCTGCTCTTGCCGTCGTAACAGATGAACAGAAGGCGGAGATGACCCGCCTACTGACCCACGAGGCCTTCACGGAAAAGCAACGGGCTGCCGCGCTAGCCACCTTGCCCACCATGTCGGAGCCGGCCGCATTGCAAGCCATCCAGACCATGAAGGGCCGCATCACGGAACACGAAAGCAAGAAGGCTTAAGAGTAGGCTCTAGCCAAGGAAAGCCAGAAGAAAGTGCCGCAGGGCTAGCGGACTTTCAAGGAATAG
>NZ_CP094672.1 GCF_022827545.1 Hymenobacter tibetensis | reverse complement strand
TTGCGGGTGTCCCAGCCGATGAGCTGGCGCCCCCGCACGTAGCACTCGCGCAGGTGCTTGCTCGACCAGGGTTTGCCGTTTTCGGGGTTCTGGTCGGCGTAGTTGCGCAGACGCAATTCCACGGGGTCTAGCTTCAACTCCGTGGCTAGCTCATCCAGGGCACACTCCAGTGCCCAGCCGCCCACGGTTTCGCCGGGCCCGCGCATGGGGCAGGGCGAGGGCAGGTGCAGGTGAGCGAGTTGGTGGGTGAAGCCCATGTTAGGCACGGCGTACATCATCCGCGACACCCGGGCGCAGGGCTCGGTAAAGCCGCTGGATTGGGAGGAGTGCGTCAACGTGTCGTGGCGCAGGGCCGTGATTTTGCCGTCTCGCGTCGCTCCCAACGATAGGGTTTGTCGGGTGGCCGCTCGCTGCCCGGCCACGGCAAACATATCCTGGCGGCGCCACTCGATTTTCACCGGCCGCCCTACTACCCGCGCGGCCATGGCCGTGAGCAGCGGTGGGGCATACAACCATCCTTTGGACCCAAACGCGCCGCCGATAAACGGGCAGATGATATGCACGCTTTCCTGGGGCAACCCCAACGACGTGGCCATCACTTCCTGCAACACTTCCAGCCCGCGCGTGGTGTCGTAGAGTGTGAGGAAGTCGGCGCCGTTGCGCGTTTCCCAGCGCGCAATGGTGGCCAACTGCTCGATGGGGTTGTGGTGGGTAATGGCCGATTCGTAGACTTGCTTGAGCTTCACGGGCGCCGCCGCCAACGCGGTGTTGGGGTCCCCAATCGTTACCTGTAGCTTTTCCTCTTTGTTGCCCAGAAATGATTCAGGCTGGGTTTGGCGGCTGGCGGAAGCCATAGCCAGCTCCGGCGGCTGCTCGTCGTACGTAACGCGCACTAGCGTGGCCGCATACCGGGCCCGTTCATGGGTATCGGCCACCACCACGGCCAGGGGCTGGCCGGCGTATTCTACGGCCGCGTTTTGCAGGGGCTGGCGGGTCTCGGTGATGCCGCCTTCGCCCCGGAACTGGGTTCCTCCCACTTTGTTGGGGATGGGCTGCAGCCGGGGGGCATTATCGTGGGTCAACACGGCCAGCACGCCGGGCGCTTTACGGGCCACACTGGTGTCAATAGCGCGCACCATACCGTGCGCTCGGGCGCTGTCCACCACGGCGCCGTAGACTAGGCCCGGCACTTCCCACTCGGCGGTGTAGCGCGCCGCGCCGGTGACTTTAAGGCGCCCGTCTACGCGGTCGAGGGGTTTTCCAGTGGCTTGCATCAGTAGAGAAGAGAAGGTAATGGATGGGAGGAGTTAACGGGGCACGGCCATCTCACCGGCCACGCCCCCGACACTAGCCGCGAAAGCAGTGCCGGCCGGGCCGTGCAGCGGCCGTAGGCCGCTAGTTTCCAGCAGCGCGCGTTCTAGTAAGTTGCGGCCCATCGGGATTTTATAGGTGTTATGCTCTAGCGGTTTAGCGTCGGCAAAGGCCGCTTGGGCGGCCGTGCGAAACAGTTTTTCAGTGGGCTGCTGCCCCACGAGCATGGCTTCGATTGCCGGTAGCCGCCAGGGCTTGTGCGCTACGCCACCCAGCGCCAGCCGCGCCCGACGAATCGTTGGGCCGTCCATTTCCAGCGCTACGGCGCACGACACTAGCGCGTAGGCGTAAGAGGCCCGTTCCCGTACTTTCAGGTAGTGCGAGCGGCCCGTGAAAGCTGGTAAGTCGATGCTAGTAATCAGTTCCCCGTGCGTGAGCACCGTGTCGAGGTGGGGCGTGTCGCCTGGCAGGCGGTGCAGCTCGGGAAAGGCAATGGTGCGCGGGCCGCGGGGGCCAGTTGTTTGCACGCGCGCATCAAGCGCGGCCAACGCCACAGCCAGGTCGCTGGGATGGGTGGCGACGCAGGCGGTAGAAGCCCCAAACACGGCGTGCACGTGGTTGTAGCCGCCGATAGCCGCGCACCCGCTGCCAGGTTCGCGCTTATTGCATGCCTGCGTAGGGTCGCGGAAGTAGGGGCAGCGGGTGCGCTGTAGGGGGTTACCGGCCATAGAGGCCATGTTACGAATCTGCACCGAGGCTCCCGCCAGTAGCGCCTCACTTACGGCCGCGTACTGTTGCTGGATGGTGGGGTAGTAAGCGGCGGCAGTATTGGAAACGCCCGCGCCAATGCGCAGCCCACCCTCGAACGCGGTAATCTGCTTGAGCGGCAGAGCCGACACGTCCACTAGCAGGCTGGGCTGGTGGACGTGTTCTTTCATCAAATCGACGTGCGAGGTACCACCAGCAATGAACGTGGCGGTGGGGGTCTTGGCGACGGTGGCCACGGCCTGGGCTATACTCTCGGCGCGTTGGTACTGAAAAGGATGCATAGGCGAAGTCGGCGTTACGCCCGCTGGACGGCCTGAATGGCGGCGATGATGTTGGGGTAAGCTGCGCAGCGGCACAGGTTGCCACTCATGGCTTCCCGCAGTTCAACGGCGGAGCCGGTGGGGGTGTGCGGGTCTTGGAGCAAAGCCGTGGCCGCCATAATCTGACCAGGGGTGCAGTAGCCGCACTGAAAAGCATCGTGCTGGAGAAAAGCCGCCTGCATGGGGTGCAGCGCTTCTTCTTTCGCTAGCCCTTCGATGGTGGTAATTTCCTTGCCCTGCGCCATCACGGCCAGCGTTAGGCACGAAAGAGCACTCTGCCCATCAAGGTGCACGGTGCAGGCACCACACTGGCCGTGGTCGCAGCCTTTTTTGGTGCCAGTCAGGTGCAGGTTTTCCCGCAGGACATCCAACAGGGCCACGCGTGGGTCCAGCTGTAGCCGGTGGGGCTGGCCATTAATGGTAAGTGCCACGGCTACGCTGTCGCCGCGCTCAACTGCCGCCGGGTCCGCACCCGAGGAGTGTAGATCAGAAGAACTGCTGCCGCAGCCGGGCAGTAGCAGCAAGGCCGTCGCCGCGAGGGTAGCCGTAACAAAGGTGCGCCGCGAGAGTCCTCCGCCCAATACTTGCTCACTACCAGCAGCGGGTGAGGCATTCAAGGCCTCCAGAGCTTCCAGTATTTGGCCGGGCCGCAACTCCTGGCCAGAGGCCACCACTGTTTTCCAGCGCACCACGCCGTCCTCATCGAGCAGGAACAGCGCACGCTGCCCGGCCACGCCAAACTGCGCGGCCAGGGTCCCGCGGCAGTCCAGCGAATGCCACGTTTCGGCTGCCGTATCGATGAAAGCGGCCCCGCTGCCAAACTCCCGCGATAAACGCGCGAATAAGGCACTTTGGTGGGCGTGCGTCGGATTCCACTCGTCGGGTGCAAACGCCAGGATGACAGGCTGGCCACGCAACGCGAACAACCGGGAACCGTCGGGTAACACACCGTCCGGCGCGAGGTCACCGGTTTGCAAAGCGTAGGATGCTGCTTGCCCCATTGGAATGGTTCTACGTGATGTACCTCAACAAGTACGCACTGGCGTCGGCCGCGTTGTGTTCTATCAGTGAGACGGGAATGGCCCCGTACTACAGTTTGATTCAGTGCGTTTCACACAAACACCCTGCTTGCCATAACGGCAACTCTAGGGCAAACAGATCGAGGATGTAGTCAAGGTGCAACATCTCATGATATTCTGATCCTTACCTCACGCCTTCAAACTGGCCGTTTTTAGCTGACCACCTCAGTGCCCCATGCGTGCAGTTTGCAAACGCAGGAGTTCCCCCAGCTTCTCCTGATTGTTCAAAACACGAGCCTTTGTTCCTGCCGTTCGCATCGAATGAATCGCTCTTGCTGGCTTGCGCCCTTCCTCGCGTATTGGCTACCTTACCAGCCTCACCCTAGTCTGTAATTCCCCCTTTTATGTATCGCCTTCACTCTCAACTGGCCGCTACGGCCTGGAGCTTTCCCCGACAGGGACTACGCCCGCCATCGAATGAAGGGCCGCGTATGGCCATTACTAGCATCATTTCGCTTACTCCAGCCCTTGGGGAAGATGTCGCTGTGAGGTCATTTGCCCTCTTTCCCTGTTCGAAAGAAGAGGTGAGGGGATAATCTAGCTTACTCTATTCTCATCACTTTGAAACAAGGAGCCTTATTTAAGGGAGTGTCCGAGAAGTTGATTTACGTTAGGTGACGATTCAAACTCTCGGTTCTGCCAGATAGCAATGCCATATAAAGGACTCGGTACAAAAGGGGGTGATAAGGTTTGTAATTCAATTTTCTGAAGTCATCTCACGCATTTCCTAAGCAATACTTGAGGCAAAGCGAGAAAGGACCACTTCCTCGCTTTAAATCACCGTCATCTTTTTGATAACCATGAAAAACCGAAAAATTTTATCCCTTGTCGTACTACTATTGGTATCAGTCAATTGTGCTTTAGGACAAGAGTTGAAACTTAATAGTCTAGAGTATTTCGAAACGCAAGGCGTCAATGTCCTGGTGTATAACAACCTTTTCAACGGAGGTTTCAACGATGAGAAGAACGCCGGGATAGAACTGATTCACCATGGCGTCAGAACAGTGCAAGGTGGCGCGGTGAGACTGTCCAACACACCAGAGCAGTGGGATCTTGTTCCTAAAATATCAGACCGAAAAGTAAACCGTGCCTCGAAAACCGTTGAGGCTGCGCTGAGGTATGAAGAGTACAATTTCGACTCGCGCGTAGTGGTTACGGCAAAAGGTAAGGGCGTTGAAATAGCCGTTTACTTGGATAAACCGGTTCCTAAAGCTCTGGAAGGAAGTGCCGGCTTTAATCTCGAGTTTTTACCTTCTCAATATTGGCAGAAGGCCTATCTGATGGATGGGCGGTACAACCGGTTCCCGCGCTATGTAGTAGGGAACAACGTTACGCGGCCGAACAGTGAAAAACCAAAGCAATACAAGGGGTACAAAACGGCCGACGACCGAGGAACTGGCCGATATATTGATCCGCTTCCTCTGGAAACCGGCCGTACGTTCTTGCTGGCACCTGACGACCCTGCACGACTGGTGAAAATCACTTCGCCGGAGGCCGATCTTATGCTTTTCGACGGGCGCATGCTGGCCCAAAATGGCTGGTTTGTAGTGCGCAGTTTGCTACCGGCAGGGAAAACAGGCAAGGTGTTGACTTGGACAATCGAACCAAACGCTATTCCTAATTGGCTACGAGAACCAAATATTGGTTTCTCTCAAGTGGGCTATCTGCCTTCGCAACCAAAAGTGGCGGTTATTGAACTCGACAAAAAAGACAAACCACAGGCAAATTCAACTTTATATAAAATCGGCGACGACGGCCAAGCTACCAAAGTATTTAGCGGCCGTATCACACCTTGGGGTAATTATTATAAATACAACTATGTGAAATTCGATTTCTCTTCTGTTAAAACTCCCGGTATATATTATATCCAGTACGGCAATGTTAAAACAAACAATTTCTTAATACAGAACAACGTCTACGACAAGATAACGGATGCCACTAGTGACGTATGGATCCCGATACACATGGATCATATGTCGGTAAATGAGGCGTACAGAATGTGGCATGGCGAGCCCTTCAAAGAAGGGTATCGCCAAGCTCCACCTAACACCGACCACTTCGACCTTCATGCGCAAGGGCCAACCACCGATACCAAATACAAAGCCCTCGAATTGATTCCTGGGTTGAACGTGGGTGGTTTCTTTGATGCGGGGGATTTTGATATTGAAACCGGGTCGAATATTAGCGTAGTGCAAAACTTCGTCCGGACGTGGGAGTCATTTAAGCCAGTACGCGACCAGACCTTTGTCGACCAGAAGCAACGCTATGTTGATCTTCACCGACCTGATGGAACGCCAGACGTCTTGCAGTTTATCGAGCACGGAACCCTGAACCTGGTAGCTCAGGCAGAGATTGTTGGCCACATGACCCAAACGCTCTCCAACTCGGTGCTTGACAATTACCACCATCTCGGTGACGCAGCTTCCTTAACAGATGGCCTTCCATATAATCCCAAACTAGGCCCTTACGAAGTAGCCAATGACGGACGATCAAGTGGCGTTAAAGATGACTTGTGGGCATTTACAAGCCGTAATCCCAGCCTCGACCTCGATGCAGCAACCATGTTTGCTGCTGCAAGCCGGGCGCTCAAGGGATACAACGATGACCTTTCAGCCAGGGCATTGAAACAGTCCAAAAGACTGTTGAAAGAATCAACCGAACTACTTGCCAGCCGGCCGCAAGATAGTTTAGGCAGGCGCGCACGAGCCGATATTGCCACGAATCTTCAGTTGTATGTCTCCACTGGTGAGAAACAATACGTTGATAGATTCCAACAATTGTTGTGGCCAGCCCTCGACCGTAATGTTAATATCTTCCTTCTGACGGCCTTAGATGCGGTACCGCATCTGGATGCAGCCTTCAAAGAAAAGCTACGGCCCTACGTTGTAAAGTACAACACGTATTTGAGCGGGCTTGAAAAGGACAACCCTTACGGCGTACCTATCGGTCTTGGCAACTGGGCGGGTAGCGGAGACGTGACGAACTTTGGTACGACCATCTGCTTTGCTAGCAAATATTTCCCCGAAATCATCGACGAGAGTCACGCATATAAGGCAGCCAACTGGTTATATGGCTGCCATCCGTACCATAATTTTTCGTTGGTGGCAACGGTGGGGGCTACTCGCCCCAAAGCAGTCTTTTACGGCAACAACCGGGCTGACTTCTCCTTTATTCCGGGCAATGTTGCGCCAGGCTTATTGTTCAGAAAACCGGACCACTTCGAAAACTATGACGACTGGCCATTTTTCTGGGGACAAAATGAGGGAACGATTGGCGGCAATACCCAATATTTAATTTTTGGCTCGGCCTTTAAAAACTTGGTGAAATAAACAGAATGTAGAGCTAGCTAGTGAGTAGCTACTGCTTGAACCTGTTCGCAGGTTAGCGCAAGGAATAAGCTCATTGATTTGATGCTTATTCCTTGCGCTTTTTTTGCGCTCTGCAAAAAGTCGAAACCGATTCTGTGAACAGTGGGTGTTGTCAAACAATCAGGTAAAACCTCCGACTCGACCGGTAAGCACTATTCGTGTGCTTCATCGTTACCAGGGATTTAAGTCCAACCCCATCTCTTGGCCGAAAGATAGGTGCCCTACGCTGGGGCTAGCTCCTCGTTGACTAGGATCTGGGAAGGATTTGTGAAGTACAACGTATCATCCTGGTGCTCGTAGGGGGGCATATTCACCTAGTGTCGGCCGCTGGTGTGCTAGACAAAAAACAGCAGATAATAATCCTTACGGTGCGGCAGCATCATGTAGGGCACGTGCATACGCTCCTTGTGCAAGCGCACCAGGTTAAACGAACGGTTGCCAGTGGCCTCGTCAGGCTGGAACTGATGAACAGGAAGGGCAAGCGGACGAGTAAGCGGATACACAACTCGAAATTACCGCTTTCGCCGGGTAGTATCTGGTGTGCGTCTCACCTAGTTAGAGTCTTCCTGCATCAACTGCTTAAACTCGTCGGTGGTTGGGTGTGAGCTCTTTCGAGTTCGATAAGGACTGATAAGATTTACTTATCGTTCCTTACATTAGCCAGACGAAAAGCAACTACTTTTCGCTCCGTTACTCCTTATATATATGGCCACCAAATCCCAACTCTCTGTTGCTTCATCGACGACGGCCGTTCAGGTACCGGCGCATCTTGTGGAGTCGACCTCACGGTATGTTGAGTCAGGGCTGCGCGGAGCAGCTAATACGGTGCGTGCTTATGCTGGCGACTGGAAGCGCTTCACTACCTGGTGCCAGTTGCATCAACTAGCGTCCTTGCCGACACCGGTGGAAGCGTTAGCAGGATTCTTAACGGAACTGGCCGACACGGGAAAAAAGTTTGCAACTATTGAACGGCATGCGGCCGCTATCAAAAAGGCGCATGAGTTGGCTGGTCTAGAATCGCCGACGGCCGATAAGAAAACCAAGGTGTTGCTTAAAGGCATTGCCCGTGAAATCAAGACGCGGCAAAAGCAGGCACCGGCGTTTACCCTCGACAACTTCAAGCGCACCATCAGAAGCATTGACGTGAGCGTGCCCGCTGGCTTGCGGAACCGAGCTTTGTTGCTGTTGGGTTTTACAGGGGCGTTTCGACGTTCGGAACTGGAAGCTCTCAACATTGAGGACCTGGCTTTTGACGAGGACGGATTGGTGGTAACCTTGCAACAAAGCAAAACCAACCAGTTGGGGCAAGCCGAGGAAAAGGCAATCTTTTACTCCCCCGATTCGGCGCTTTGCCCCATACGTTCCTTACAAGCCTGGCTCAAGGTGCTTAGTCGCACGGAAGGTCCGGTGTTCGTGTCGATGCGCAAAAACAACCAGCTGACTACGCGGCGCATGACCACGAAATACACCAACCTGATTGTGCAACAGTATTTAGGAAGTCAGTTTACGGCTCACTCCCTGCGCGCTTCGTTCGTGACGGTATCCAAGCTTAACGGCGCCGACGATAGCAAAGTGATGAACCAGACCAAGCATAAGACATCGGCCATGATTCGCCGGTATACTCGACTCGACAACGTGCGCCAGCATAATTCGGCAAAAGAACTAGGGCTGTAAAGTGTAGCCGTATTTACGCTAAGCCAATAGAGGTAGGTTGCGTGATGGTTGTGCAGATAAGTGAATGTCGGGAACCGTACTTGCCCGACGTGTTTAGGGTATGCGTGACAGGAAAAGACACGCATACGGCGTATGTTCCTATCAACCTTTTTCCCGAGGTGCATCTACAACCGCCCCGCTGGCCCAGTTTCACTTGGCAGGCAGACAAAATGCAAAACGAACTTAGCCATGAACGTTAAAGTAGCGCACTGCCTATATGGCCTTATGTTTTTAGTACTAGGCTGTCGCTCGGCCCAACTGCCCAAGGACATCACAGTGTATCAGTCGAAAGTGCTTACAATCAAGCAGGTCTCTCCGCATGTATATCAGCACGTTTCCTTGCTGCAAACCAACACATTTGGTCGAGTAGAGTGCAATGGCATTGTTGTGGTTGACGAAGGGGAAGCCATAGTATTCGATACGCCAGCAAATGATAGTTCCTCTGTTGAGCTATTGGCATTTACTGAGACCCAGCTGAAAGCGAAAGTTAAAGTGGTTGTTCCCACTCATTTTCATGCCGACTGCCTGGGAAGCTTGGCTGTGTTTCATACCAAGGGTATTCCTTCTGTGGCTCACAACCCAACCATTCAACTCGCCGCGGCAAACAAGGTGACTTTACCGCAACAAGGCTTCACGGATCGGTTGGAATTGAAGGTTGGCCGTAAAAAGGTTGTGGCTCACTTTTTAGGCGAGGGACATACCAAAGACAACATCGTAGCTTACTTTCCCGAAGAGCAAGTCCTGTTCGGAGGCTGCCTGATCAAAGAAATGGGAGCCAGCAAAGGAAACCTGGAAGATGCCAACGTTCAGGCGTGGCCGCAGACCGTAACCAAACTCAAACAGACCTACCCCAAAACCAAAGTGCTGATACCCGGCCATGGCCAAGCCGGGGGCATGGAACTGAGCGACTACACCATTCAGCTTTTCAAGTAGAAGTAGTGTGCTTCCGCAGCCATTAGGCGCTGGCTATAGCTACTCATTAGGTCATGGAAGGCAACTAGTTGCTTATCAAGCAGCAAAGCCGTTTGAAATGCCTATGGTAGAGTGTATAGGTATAAAGTCAAGTGCTTGCGGGGAGATGAGTAGCAGCTTTCAATTCAAACAGAGAAGCCTAGCCAGCCGCTGGCTGACTAGGCTTCGTTACTAACCAGCGTAGAACTGGGTGGTAGAGCAGCTTATTGCGCAGCCAGAATCTGCTGGGCAATGTCGGTGTGTTGGTCGTCGGCCTGTTTGGCTTCTTGTACCGATGCTTTCAGCTCTTGCTCAGTTTGGGTGAAACCAGCTGAAGCCGCGTACGAGGCTACCGTGCCGAAGGATGCAATCCAGTAGTGCAAAGCCAATTGACCGCTGGCAATGATGCCTAGGTCACGTACGGCATCGGTTGTAGCTTTTGCCCGAATCTGCTTGCTCACTTCATAGTGGGCTTCCAGGATTTCGTTGTTTTGTTTCTCTCCACCGCCCACTTCGGCAATTGCCCGCTCGATGCGGCTGGCCCATTCTTTGGCCGTTTGGTTGCCTTGCTCAAGCGCCTGCTTAAGGGCTGGATGCGTGGCATCGTTGAGGATTTCGTCGGTTGCTTTCGCGGCCACTTGGCTACCGGCTTGCTGCGCGGCTAAGCCATCTTGAATGAGTTGTTTGAGGTCGTTGGTATCCATGACAGAATAAACAATAGAGTGCGTAGCAAGATCTTCTCGCCTGACTAACTCAACGTCTATTTATCCATTTCGTTGAAGCTACCATGGTGTTGAGAAAACAGGGTTTTTGTTTGATACTAGGTGCTAATTATCAATATTTTACACTCGTGTGCCTTTCTTGCGAATCAGATATGCTGGTTTCACAATGGTCTGCTTTCACAGAATTAGTGCAATAACAACGCGTGTTTGAAAATACGGCTATAATTCAATTCAACGTGTAGACGTATCAGCCTCATAACCAGCTATAACCTGGTTTTTTGAATCCAAGATTCGTTACATGCCTGCCTGTTCAGGTTGCACTCCCTGCTCTCTAACTTTAACACCACCACGGCTTCGCCTCACAAACACCACCACTTGTGCCCGCCAACAACACGTAGCGTGAAACGGCTAGCAGCTCTGGCCGCTTCCCTCCTACCGGAAAAGACAACATATTGTACATTTCACTAGTGAGCTGACCTACTTCATGCCAGCCCCCTGGCTCCTTCTTGCCTGTAGGAAGCGGGAATGCAATGCACATACCTGCTTCCGCAACGCGGCGCTATGTTGATGCGACGATTGTAGTGGTATGCTTTGTGAAAGTCTTATCCTACATCTACTGCTGCACGTTGCGAATCCCGTAGACTGGGCCGGCGCTGTTGTTAGGCTTGGCTTGAAAAGTCACTTTCACGTGCTGCTTGTCTTTGGTTAGTGCTGGCGGAATGGAATACGAAATGTCGTAGAAGCGGCTCTCCTTGTACTTGTTCAAGTCTTCGGTGGCAATCTTTTCGCCATCAACCAGCACGTCGAATACGCGGCCGCGGTTGTCCATGCCCCAGTAGGTGAGCAGCAACGTGTTAGCTTTGGCGGGGGCTACTTTCAAGGTGAAAGCCATCATGCCGCCCTCGTTGACCATGCGCCACTTGCGGCCGTGCTCCTCGCCGGTTTCGGCCTTTTCACTGATGATGAAGCTATGGTCGCGTTCGGGCTGCATTTCGCCTACGCGCAATATGTCAACTGTTTGGGCTTCCAATTCCTGTTGCTTTTTACGAGCAGCTTCGTACACGCGCTGCTGAGTGGCCCACTTTTCGGGCGTGAACACATCCCAGTACACGGTGTAATATTCGTTGCCGGTTTGGTTGAAAGGAATCAGCGGAACGTCGTGAGGTACTCCCAAGCCAGCCGTTTGGAAACGGAGTTGCTTGGCATCCACCGGCTTCACCCAGTCGTTGGCGCTGTTGTTGGTTGTCACGAGGACGGGTACGCCGGTCACTGGTTCCGGTTCGGTGGTGCCTAACACGCCGGCCAGCAAGGTGGGGCCATAGAATACGGCGCGGCGGTCGGGGTTGTCAGGTAGAGCTTCGGTGTAGAAATCGGCGGGCAGGGTAAGCTCCACCCGGTCGTTGTTTTTCCACTTGCGGTCGAGCACCAAGTACCCTTCTGCATCGGGAGCTACGGCCACCGCCTTGCCGTTTACGCGTACCTGTGGGTTCTTGGTCCACTGGGGCCGGCGCAGGCGCAGCTTGAAGCTGCTGGGCTTAACGGCTGCCACCGTGAACGTGACGTGGGTGTTGGCGGGCAGCTGGCTGTCTTGGCGTAGTGTCACGCCTTTTTCCTGCCAATTCAGCTCTGAGGGCATAAATAGGTTGACATATACGCTGCCGTCCTGACCCTGGAAATAAATGTTTTCGGCATATTTCACGTGGTTTTCCATGCCGGAGCCCACGCAACAAGTGAACGTGTTGAACTCGTCGCTGTAGGTTTTGCGGCCTCCCATTCGCAGCGGCACGAAGTAGGTGGTCATACCGGTTTCGTGGTGCTGCGAGGCGAGAATGTGGTTGTAGAGGCCTCTCTCGTAGTAGTCCATAAACTTGGCTGAAGGGTGCTGGGCAAACAGATGCTGCGTCAGTTTCAGCATGTTGTAGGTGTTGCACGTTTCGGTGGTGTTTTCGCTGAGCTTGTCGTTGAGCTTGCCAGGCTCCCCCAGGTATTCGTAATTGCTGTTGCCACCGGTGGCGTAAGAGTGGTTGTCGGTTACAGTTTGCCAGAAAAACTCGGCAATGGCGGCGTCCTTTTTGTCGCCGGTCAGCTCGTAGCGGCGGGCGCTGGCAATGGCTTTCGGAATTTGGGTATTGGAGTGCTTGCCGGGCAATATATCGGTGCGGGCGGCCAGCGGGTCGAGAATGCGCTTGTCGTAGAAGCGGTACGACAAGTCAAGGTACTTCTTCTGGCCACTCAGGGCGTAGGTATTAGCTAGGGTCTCGGCCATGCCGCCGTATTCACACACCATCATCTCCTGCATCTTAGCTTCGTCGAGGCCTTTGATGGTGTTGCCGGTCCAATCGGCAATGCCTTGGTTGATGATGAGGGCCGTTTCGTTGTCGCCGTATAAGTAGGCATCAAGCAAGCCCGCCATGATTTTGTGCACCGTATACCACGGCGACCAAGCTCCGTTCAGGTCGAAGCCACGGGAGCGGATATTGCCGCTCGCCACTTCTGCCCACAACTGGTCTTCTTTGGGAATGGCACCCACGTAGCCGGTTTTGCGGGCCTTCTGGCACTCGTCGAGTTGCGCTACCATGTAGTCTACCCGCCGTTTGAACTCGATGTTACCGGTGGAAGCATAAGCCAACGCGCACGCCGACAGGTAATGCCCCAGCGTGTGCCCGGCCAGCCCCGTCGATTCCCAACCTCCATAGCGCTTGCCTTTGGCTTGTAGGCCGCTGTGTTCCCGGAAATCGGCTAGTAACCGGTCGGGCTCTATCTTGAGCAGGTACTTGGTATCCGCTTGCTCGGCTACTTTGAACGGGCTATCGAGCAGCTTCACCTGCTGCAACTCGAAGGCATAGGCTTGCAGCGGTGTTTTGGGGTGCACCTTCATCCGTGCATCGTGGGGAGTAGGCAGGTAAGTCTGAGCGTGAGCAGCACTACCCAAAGCACCAAGCAACACGGGCAGCAACCAAGAGTGTTTCAACAAAGTCATAGCGGAAGAAGACAGGAACGAGACGTAGAATAGAATCGGAAAGGTAGGTCGGCGTTGTACAAGCCATAGCGCCTAGCAGCACCATTTGGCTTCGTCGGTAGCCATCTAGTAAGAAGGTTTTGCCTAGCTACTTCACCGTCCGCCAGTTGGCAAGGAAATCAAGCTGGTGAAATTTCACCTTAAAGCCAATTTCAAATGGCAATTCATCCTATGAGCCTATTTCTATGCCACTCAACTTAAGCAGCTGTGGCATGATCGGGGTGATGTTAGCAAGCCAGTAAGTACTGCTGCGACACATCTTCATTGCTTGCATCAGCACTACTGCTATACAACTTCCACAGTAGTTGCCCGCATCCTCGACTACGTGCTTCACTGCTTCTACTACCCCCTCCTCCCCTACCCGCTTAGTGGCAGCTGCTTTTAACCTAGCAGTAGAACATTCCTCAACGCATTCTTAACCAAGGTCTTTGTAAATCATTAGCGTATTGCGCCGGCTGGTTCTGCCAAGCATCCTAGTGCAACACAGTAATATGATATTACATAGTTTACTGGTATTACTCAGTAACACCGGTAAACTATGTAATATCATGTTACGCGGTAATACTATAAACATTGATGTATGCAGGAACACAAGTAACATCAGGTTCATTGATAACTTCCGTAACCTTCGTAATATTGAGCATGGCTAAAATTATCGCACTCACCAACCAAAAAGGTGGAGTTGGTAAGACCACCTCCACCGTAAATATTGGCGCCGGCCTTGCTCGGGCAGGCCACAAAGTGGTTATGATCGACTTAGATCCGCAAATCAACCTGACCCGGGGTTTGCGAGTTGATCATTCCGAGAACAACATCTATGGTGCCTTGCTAGGTGAATACCAATTTCGGGCTCAGCCCCTGCGCGAGAACCTTGCCGTCGTTCCCGGAGCCCCTGCCCTTTCCAGCTTCGACAAAGTCAAAGGCGATGAGCTGGATCGAGAGTTCATTCTTAAAGACATCATCACTCCAATCCGCAGCAAATGCGACTTTATCCTGCTGGATTGTCCGCCGGCGCTCGGCCTGGTTACTCTTAACGCTTATGCCTGTGCTGATTCTTTGCTGATTCCGTTGGAAGCGCAGCTTTACGCCACTGACGGCCTGGAAAAGGTGCTCGAACTAGTGAGCCGGGTGCAGCGCCGCCTGAATCCAGAATTGAAAATTGATGGCATTTTCTTCACTCGATTCGATGGACGCAAAATTCTTCGCCGCGAAACGGCCGAAACGATACGGGAGAAGTACCCAGAGTTGGTTTTGCAAAGTTTTATTCGCGAAACCATTGGTCTAGGCGAGGCGCCACACTTAGGGCAAGACATCTTCACCTATGCACCCAACAGCTCTGGGGCCCAGGACTACCGTCAGCTTATCGAAGAAATTCTCACTCGCTAATCTCCTACCCATGGCTAAGTCATTCAAACAGCTTTCCACTGATACTACTCAGTCTGCGAAGCCCACTTCCGAAAAAGATATTCTCGATTTTTTGGAGCAGGATTGGTTGACACCTGCCTCTCCAGCAGCACCAACCAGCCAAGCGGCTACCAGTGAAAGCCAGGAGAAGATCAGTAAGTCTGGTCAACGGAAAACAAGCAACAATACAGGTAAGCCCAGCAACCTAAGTAATACGAATAACACGAGTAACACAAGTAACTCTACGGCGGATGTGCCTCGGCAATCATCTGAGGCTGAAGAGATACATGGCAAAGGTCAACGAAGAGTAGACGCTAAGGAAGGCAAGCCCAACTCGGCGAAAAAAGCTTCGGTTGATAAACCAATAGCTGCAGTTACCGATGTTGTAGATGCTACTGAGGTTACTACTGTTACTAATGTTACTCCTGAACATGATGTTGATGTTCGGCAGACTTTTGTGTTAAGTCAACAGTATCTAGAAGGCTTGAAAAACTATGTGCACACCAAGCGTATGAGTGGGCAATACGACTTCACGCAGAAGCAAGCGCTACATCAGGCCCTAGACTTGCTGTTTGCAACTGCCCAGATAGAAGAGCGGCCATTACAGATTCGGCAAAAAGAGGAAGTGCGGCGCCAGCAGATTCGCAAAGGCAAACTCAAGTAGAATAGGGGACGCATTATGACTGTATGCTAGCTAAGTGGTACACTCAGTACCGTAGCAGTTCGACGCGAGCAGGGTGGGGGAGAAGGCCAGCCAGCAGACAACCTTTTGCTACACGTATCATCTTCTGCCTACCGGCCACCCTGCACCAGCGTAACTCAGGCTGCTTACCGCTTTTTACTTGGCAAGTAATGCGGCCACCTACGCTCCCAGCGCAACAGCCGATTAGGTTCTTCCCCACTCTTGCAGACGGCGCTATTTCACCTTTACTCCGGGCGCCACGGGCACAGTCTCGACTAGGTCAAGGGATTTCACCATTTTCGCGGTGCCGGTCTTGTACGCAAGAAAATAGGGTGTTTTCAAATGTGCCTGGTAAGCTGCCTCGCTCGCATAGATTTCCAGAATCGTGATGTGCGTGGGGTCGTTCTTTTCTGCTACGGCGTACAAAGTGAGCACGCCGGGCTCGACGCGCAAGGGCGTTTCGATGCCTACTTTCAGCGCTGCTTTATAGTTCTCTAGTTGAGTTGGGTAGATTTCGAGTTTGGCTAACCGCACAAGCTGTTTGTTGGTCAGGGCCACAGCACTACTGCCCGTTACGAGAGTAAGTATCCCAACGGTAAGAAAGAGGAACAGGCTCCAGAGGCCTGTATGGGGTTTTAGGATTCTCATACTGGGGTAGTAATACTTGGTGTGTTACTGAATACAGTTACCAAGATGGTACCGCTAGCACTTGCTTCTTCAGGTGGCAAAGTGTGCCTCTACAACAGAAATTAAAGCCAGACTATCCGTCTATCAGCAACGAAACGAGTTCGAGCTAGTAATGTGAAGGTATAGCTGGTATTCCGGTTGAATCCACTTCGGGCGAAACACCGATACTTCTTAGCTCTTGTTTCGTGCTTGTGTCAAAAGTACATCGAGCACTTAAAATCTAGAAAGTCAAGCATAAAAAAGTATAAAAATCCGCGTTTTTGAAGCGCTAATAGACTTTTTTGGACCTTTAACGTTGCTGTTTTCTGCTACAAAAAAGACGTTTAAAAAAAATGCAACTAGTCTTTTTTTTTATACTAACCTTATAAGAGTATTATAGGGGCTGTATCTATCTGATTGTGAGAGAGTAGGAAGGACCATCTGCTACAAAAAAGACGTTTGCTGCTACAAAAAAGACGTGGTACTGCTACACAAAAGCCGTATTGCTGCTACACAAAAGCCGTTATCCGCCTCTATCTGCTACAAAAAAGACGTTGCCCTAACAACCACAAAACATGCACCCTAAAGGTATCTGCTACAAAAAAGACGTTCTATTTCTTGACATGATATCCTTACTTTCGGCTTTATCTGCTACAAGAAAGACGTTTCATTCACAGCTATCTGCTACAAAAAAGACGTTGCTTTTTCTCATCTGCTACAAAAAAGACGCTACCCTTCTATGGACATAATCCCTCCTGAAAAGCGAGTTGCGCAGCATAATGCGCTCATCAACGCTCGTTTTAGCTTCGTGCCGTTGCAGATGCGTCTGTTTGTAGCCCTGCTCTCGCGCATAGATTTCGATGACGTAGATTTCAAGGAACACTTTATTCCGCTTGAAGAGTTGGTTTTTGACCGACGAGGAGGCTCAGCCTACGAGCAAGTGGACGAGATGTGTAAGGGCTTGACCTCCTTTACATTATACATAGAGGAGCTAGAAGAGAAAACCCGCAAGCGCCGCCGTAAGCCCAGCTATACCTACATTCCGTTGATGGCAGAAGCCGGCTACCGCGCCGACTTAGGAGGTGTTGTGGCCAGCTTCAACCCGAAGATTATGCCTTACCTGTTGCAGTTGCGGGAAAGTGGCAACTTCACCACGGCCGATATTCAGCAGGTTCTCAAACTTAAGAGTCCCCAATCACTGCGAATCTATTGGTTGTTAAAGGAGTACGCTGGCTTTGGACGCCGTACGATTAGCGTAGAAGATTTACGTTTCATCTTGGGTATTGAAGAGCACGAATATCCTCGGTTCTCCAACTTCAAAGCCCGCGTATTGGACAAAGCCCAGAGTGAAATAGCTGAAACTGATATTCCTTTCACCTATGAGTTGGAGCGGGAAGGCAAGACCGTGGCCCGGATCAAGTTTTTGTTCGAGCAATTAGCTGCATCTGCTACAAAAAAGACGTTGCCAGGAGCAGCAGAATGGTCCGAGGCCTTGCTCCAAATCGGGGTGAGCCAGCGCAGCATCACTACCATTGCCCATCAACTGGAAAACGACGAATACGATGTAGGCTACATCGCCTTCGTCGTTCGGATTGTGGAAACTCAGTTTCGGAAAGGTAAAATCAAAAAGCCAGCTGGTGCTATCTACAAAGCGCTGGTAGAGAAATACTTGCTGGAAGATTATATAGCCACTACTAAGCCCCGCCAACGCCCTAAGAAAGAACTGGCCCCCGCCAGCGAAAACCACCCAACGGCCGCCTTCAAACTCAGTGAAGTGCAGCAGATGTACGACAACCCTGGCCCTTACGCTCAGCGGCAGAAGCGGGCGGCTACCTTCGACGAGCATCTTCAACAAGTGTATTTCAAGGATGGCTTTGTGGTCGAAGAACGGGAAGGAGAAGCCTGGCTCGTCAAGCAAGCGTAGCACCATCCCAGTTCAACCATCCGCTGTGGCTTTAAGTGATAAAGGCACGCGCTGAGTACAAGGTCCTAAAAACAAGAGGCGCAACCATACTGAAGCAAGAGGTGCTAGTATAATCGGGAACTCGTGAAACAATCTCTCTACACTCGTTCAATGATAACGGCGTATCCCTGGCCGACACCGATGCACATCGTCACGAGGGCGTAGCGTTTTTGTTGCTTATGCAGCTCCAAGACGGCCGTATTCAGGATGCGGGCCCCACTCATGCCGAGAGGATGTCCCAAGGCAATAGCGCCGCCATTGGGGTTGATGCGCGGGTCGTTGTCCTCTAGGCCTAAGCCTCGCACGCAGGCTAAAGCTTGGGCCGCAAACGCCTCGTTGAACTCAATCAAGTCGATGTCGTGGAGCGTCAGGCCAGCTTTCTTCAAAGCCAGCTGGCTGGCTGGCACCGGCCCAATGCCCATGATGCGCGGTTCTACGCCAGCCACGCCCATAGCCACAAACCGGGCCCGTGGCGTGAGGTTGTGGTGTTTGAGGCCTTCCTCGGAAGCTAACAGCAAGGCCGCTGCCCCATCGTTGAGGCCCGAGGAATTGCCAGCTGTGACTGTACCGGTTTTGCGGAAGGCGGGCCGCAACGCTGCCAGCCCCTCCAGGGTGGTGTTGGCCTTGATGAACTCGTCTTGTGCAAACAGTACCGACTCGCCTTTACGCTGCAGAATTGGAACGGGCACAATTTCCTCGGCAAAACGGCCCGAGTCGCGGGCACGGGCAGCACGCTGGTGGGAGTCGTAGGCAAACTGGTCTTGGTCGGCACGGCTGATCTGGTCACGCTCGGCTAAATTTTCGGCGGTTTCGCCCATGGCGTCAGTACCGTACAGCTCTTCCATCCGAGGGTTGATGAAGCGCCAGCCGAAACTGGAATCAGCCATCTGTGAGTCGCGGCCAAAAGCGGTACTGGCCTTGGACACAACGAAGGGGCCACGGGTCATGTTTTCTACGCCCCCAGCCACAAATAAGTCGCCGTCGTTGCACTGAATGGCGCGGGCCGCGGCCATGCTCGCCGACAGGCCCGAGGCGCAAAGGCGGTTCACGGTTTCGCCGGGCACCGTGTAGGGTAAGCCCGCCAGCAGCAGGGCCATACGAGCCACGTTGCGGTTGTCTTCGCCGGCTTGGTTGGCGCAGCCGAGCAACACGTCGGCAACACCGGCGGGGTCGGCGGTGGGATTGCGCCGTAGGAGTTCGCGGATAACCAGCGCCGCCATATCATCAGGGCGTACGGTGGCTAAGGTGCCACCAAAGTTGCCGATCGGGGTGCGGATACCGTCAACGATAAATGCGTCTTTCATTGAATTCCTACGTGTTTTCTTGGTTTAGTAAGTTAGTTTTTGGGTTGCTCTTCAGTGGGCTTGCCTCCGCTTTTGAGCTTTTTCATAAACTCGCTGAAGGCCGGGCGCATCTCTGCAAATAGCGCATGGTCGCGGTTGTTGAGCATCACTTCACTGAACAGCTTCAGCCCAATGGCAAATTCGGTGGCCTGGCTGGGCTTAGCAAATAGGTTGCGCGCTTGCAACCGTTCAATAATCTGAAAAATGTCGTCGTGGTTATCGAATTCCACCTCCAGCGGTGGGTGAGTAGGTTGGTCGGTAGCGGCAGGGGCCATGTGTTCGAGGCGCAGGCGGTAGTGGTGGGCGCGTTTAGCCATGGGTGGTTTTAGTAGGGTGGTAGGTGGCCTTCGGCAAGCACGGGCGGACCGTAAGAACCACTCAACCCCCAATAATCAACAATTAATCGAAACACGTTCCCGTTGCTTCTCTTCGAACCAGGGATTGGCTTGCACCCGCACGTCTTCCAAAACAATGCGTGGCAGCCATTCAACGAGAGCTAGCAAGCCAGCTAGTTGGGTCGCCGTGGGCTCCGCTGCACGTCTTTACTGCCCCATTAGGTTTGCCACACAGCCGTTAGACGGGCATACACCTGTTCCTCGCCCAAAGGTCTGGTTTCCATCTGCTTCACTATCGAGGGGTTTACCTTTCCCATTGCCATAGGTGACGCGTAGCGTACAAACCGAAGCATCTACAGCGACAGTCTATAACAGCTTGAAAGTAAAGAGCCCCTCAACGGAGGGGCTTTTTACTTCTCAGTGTCGCTTTGGTGCTATTGGGCAGGCAGCAAGTAGCTCACTTGCGCCTGCAGGCTTCGGTTCCGGGCGTGCTGCACTCGTTCTGGCCCATAAATGGCATCAACTACTACGGATGGCTGGCGTAACTTGGTAAGGCCTGCTGCATAGCGGACTTCCACCTGCCACCGGGCCCCGATTTCGCGCCCTATCCCGAGCACATAGCCTGCTTCACCGCGATTGTAATCCTGCTTGTTGCGCACGGTTCTAGCCGCCCCATCTGGCAAGACAGGATCAACCGGTCCAACAACCACGTTGACCTGGTCGCGGATGGTGCGCTTCTCTGCAACAAGGTAGCTGAGCTGCGGACCGGCTACGGCAAACCAGGCCCCTTGGTGTGGCCGGACAAGCAACGCCAAGCTGCCGTAGTGCAAGCGGCTGCGCACGGTGCGGATATAGTCGATGGTGGTGAAGGTTACGCCCTCGGCGCGGTTGCTGTATCGCAGTTCGGAACCCCGCTGTTCATACAGCAATTCAGACTGCAAATCTACGTGCTGGTTCAAGGGCCGCTGTAGGAGCAACCCTCCTGTGGCACCAAACTGGTAGTCGGAGCGTGGGAGCGACGCGCCAGCGTACGTGCTAGCGTTTAGGCCTGCTTTGATGCCCAGGCGTGGGTGCTGCGCTGAGAGGGAGCCCGTCGTCAGCAAGACAAACGAGAAAAGGGCAATTGGGCGACGCATTTGGAAGGAAGCTATAGCGGAAAACAAACGCAACAGAGGCCTTGCGGTAGCAAGCAGATTGTACTGCCGCTACCGCAAGGCGTGAGCTCTAACAAATGGAATGGTATAGGCTTAGTGCTTCAACAGGCGTACCCGGCTGCTGCCCTGTGGCGAATTCATCAGGAAGAAGTAGCTGCCAACGGCCAGTTTTTCCATGGGAATAGTGGCCGAGGTGGCTCCCACTTTGGCTTGGCCCTGCCATACCGAGCGGCCTAGCGCGTCCCGGAGTTCGAGGCTGGTTGCCTCACGCAAGGCACTAAATTCGGCTAGCACAGTACCCGTTGTGGGGACGGGGCCCACTTTCAGGGTTGGGTCGGCGTTCTTTTTAACGGCTAGAATTTGGTCGTTGAGAACGAAAGCGAAGTCAACTGTCACGTCTGGAGCTGTGTCTGGGTTGCCACCGTCTATCACCGCCGTGTAGGCATCCGAAGTAGGATTGAACTGCAACGCATTGGCCCCCAGCGTTTGCCGAAGCCCCGGAACGGTAACGGGCACGTAGAAGTGCGTCAGCGTACCCGAGGTAGTTGAGGTCCATTCCACCCAGTACGTACCAGGGCCGAGCGTTAAGGCCGGCGCAATAGCTGCCTTCACTTGCCAAATACGTCGCGTTACGCCTGGTACACTAGGCGTGGGGTAAAGAGAATTGAAGATCCGATAACTTTTGGCGTCGGTGGCAGTCTGCAAACGGTTGGTGGTCAAGTCGCCAAACACGACGGTTGAGCCAGCTGCGCCGGGCCGACCTCTCCAAACGCGAACGTAGAGCTCCGTAAAGGGCGAGGTTGTGCCCGTGTAGCCGCTCTGATATGCGAACACCGAAACATCACGCAGCGTCAGCGACTGACCAGATGCTACGGTGAAGTCATCGGCCAGTGTAAAGCCCGATGCTTTGGTGGCCGTGTAGCCGGCATTCGTATTTGAGGCTGTGGTTACGCCGGCATCGTTTTGCACCTCGCTCCACGTGTAGCCGGCGGGAGCCGCTGCCCCGCTTTTAGAGGTCGCGCCAGTGGTAAAGTTCCCGTTGTTGTAGGTCTGGGCCTGGAGTGGAGCGGTACCGACAACACCAAGCAGGAACAGGAGGGGGGGTAAGAGTGTTTTCATAAGTTATTGGTTGTGAGTAGTGTGAGCTGTAAGGAAAAGAACAACGACTGCATATCCAAACAAAAAATCACAATAAATCCATAACAGATTATTCACCAGTAACCCGCATCGTTCAGTTAGGCGGTCTGTTGGCACACACTTGCCACCCGACAAAAGACAAACTGTAGGCTCTTCGAAGCACTATGGGCGCCCATTGCAAGCAGGCATAATGCAGGGCCAATTTCTCCCGGCAACCTGAAGCCGACGGCCCATCTTGGCCTCAGAAACAAAGCACCTAACTCCAGTTGGAAAGTTATTAGGAGCGTGTACATACGCTTGCTGTTCAAGCTTTGGGGGGTGGTCTAGACGCAGTGCCGCCCGCTGGCGGGGGCCAGCGGGCGGACGGTACGGGGACGGCAGTCGGGACGGGCGCTAGTTGAGCACGGCGGTCTGCGACTTGAGGATCTGCCGGGCCACGGCCAGGTTGGTGTCGCGCGCGTTGACGGCCAGGTAGATGAACTTGTCGCCCGTGGGCGAGAGCTTGATCACGTGCAGCTGGTCGGTGAGCGTGAGCAGGATGTCCTGCACGGTTTGGTTGAGCTTGAGGGCCTGGATGGCTTTGAGCTTCTGCTTGACCACTTCCGTGTTGTAGGCGGCGGCCGTGTCGATGTCGAAGTCGGCGATGTTGGAGTGCGAGGCCAGGGCCATGCCGGTTTCGGTTTCAACGACGGCCACGGCTAGCAGCGTGGGCAGAGCGTCGAGGATGTCTTTGACGGCTTGTTTGGGGGAGGACATAAGGCGAAGAGGAAAAGAGAGGAAAGTAAGAAAGAAGAAAACAGAGAACCAGCAGAACAGACGCAGTAAGGAGTAACCTGCCGAAGCCCGGGGCCCGGTGCGCGAACGGCGAGGGCGGTGGGGCGGGGCGGGCTGCACTTTACGAAGGCGAAGTACGGGTGCGGGAGGTATGCAGTGGCAAAGTTTTAGACGAAAGCAATACTATGCCCTCTGAATGCGGGCAAATTGCGGCTCAGGCACGCGCCCCGTACAACGCATAGCACGGCGCAGCACAGCCCCGCCCCGCCAGCACCAGGCTGGCCCGACACCTTCGTAAGATTATCTAAAACAGGATTAAAGTCAGGTAGGTCGGCACAGCTCTAGCGCATAGCAGGCTAGCTGGTTTCAACACCGCTAATGAGGACTATCTTAAGAGCTATTTGCTAGCTCAATCCTGGGGTTTAGCGAGGAAGAAAGTCTTTTTCAAAGGACGGGCGAGAGCCGGCTTTTGCTTCTGCATAAAGGCTGCCTACATGGTAACACTTCAACTAGGAGAGAGCACCTCACAACAGGCATACTTTTCCTTGCCAAGAAGTATCCTAGCGCCCTAGAAAACAGAAAGGCAAGGCGTACGCCTTGCCTGAATGATAAATCAAACAGTTGAAAATTCGGCTACTCATCCAGTCCTCAAAGCTGTAATCAGATTTGCTGGAGTTAAGGCCGAAATATTACTGCTAATCTTCCGTGGCTTAGCCACGCTGCATATGGTGGCTGCTTATGGGTAAGTAGATAATTCCACCTAGAAGCCAGGGAAGCTGTTTAACAAGCGTGCCTCCACGCAACACGGCATAATACGCAAGGCGACTTCCTAAGTGAAGTGGCTGTCAGTTCGCTTCGCCTGCTCAGTTCTCGACAAACCATCTGTTCCAGCCTCAGAAGGGTCTGACGTTGGGGTGAACCCCTACCAGAATCTGTTGGTACACACCACTTGGGTCTTTTTCTTTAAACGCAACCCGAGTAACACCTCATGGCTGCCCCCATGGTAGCCGGCTAACTCAGACAAACCGACATCGTAGGAATAGCCCAACGTTAGCTGCTCGTAGCTGAGGCCTACCATCCCCACGAACGAGTCGAAAGCCCGCCAAGACACGCCCGCCCACAACAGGTCCTGGTACTTAAGCTTGGCGTTGAGGTCAAGGGAAAGGGGGGCCGGATTGACGGCTTTAACCAGTACCGATGGAACCAATGACCAGTCGTCGCTGAGCGGCAACCGCACCCCGGCCGTAGCGAAGTAGTGCCGCTTCAGGGAGTTGCCGGCTCCCGCGTTCAGCGAGTTGGGGCCGTAGGAAAAGTCGAGTTTGTTGGCTAGCAACTGCGCCCCCGACACCCCCGCGTAGAACTTGGAGCTATACACCCACAAGCCTACCGAGGCATCAAACACCCGTGAGGCGTCGCTGGCAGCTACAGTTGTGGGGTCGAAGAACTGGAGTTGCTGTCCATCAACGGCAAACTGCTGCATACCCGCCGACACGCCCAGTGACGCCCGTAAGTCAGGTGCTAACACCATGTTGTAGGCATAGGAAACGTAGGCTCCCTTCCGGCTCGTGGGGCCGGTTACGTCATTGTAGACGAGGGCTCCCAACGCGTGAAACGGCCGGCGCCGGTCGCGGATGGTGCGCTTGCTGGTGGTGCGCCACTTGCCCAGCGAGGAACTGATGCTGGCGTAGTAGGTTTTGGGTGCTCCTTCCAGGCCAGCCCATTGGGTGCGGTAGCTGAACTTAACATCGATGTAATCCTCTACGCCGGTTGCGCCAGGATTTAGGATGTAATTGTTGTTCATGTACTGGCTGTACTGTGCCTGCTGTTGGGCTAAAACTGGTGCCGCAGCCAGCAGCAGCAGTGGAAGCAGCAGTATAGGTAAAGCTTTTTTCATAACAGGAATGGCCTTGGCGGCCGTCTAAGTAGGGAGGCAATGGGCCCGCTGCGACAACGCAGCAGGCCATTTGATTAATAGAGAACCGTGAGTGACCCGCTGTAGGATCTGCCCAACGGGCCCTTCGTGACGACAACGTAGTAGTAAGTGCCGACCGGAGCGGGCTGCCCATTGATGTCGCCGCGCCACTCATTGGCTCGGCTGTAGTTGTTGGCCGAGAATACCTTGTTGCCCCAGCGGTTGAACACGGTCACGGTGTTGTCGGGGAATTGCTCGATGAACTCGATCTGCCAGGTGTCGTCGCGGCCGTCGCCGTTGGGCGTGAAGGCATTGGGTATGCGAATGGGGGGGCGTACCGTCACCGTCACTTGGTCGGAGTCGGCACAGCCTCCTTCCCCGGCCGAGAGAGTGTAGGTGGTGGTTACGGTAGGTGATACCAGCAGTTGCAGCCGCTCGTTGCCGGGAATAGGCTGCCCCGATGTTGTGGTCCACCGTACGGGGTACGTGCCATCGGCGCGGCCTTCCAACGTCACGGAGGTGCCGGCCAGAATTTCTTTATCGGGGCCAGCATCTACGTCAACCGGCGGCTGAATCCGTACTGCCACGCCATTGGAAACAGCGGTAGCGGGCTGTGCGCAAACGTTGGTGGTGCGCAAACGCAATGTCACGGTCTGGCCTTCGCGCAACGTTGTGCTGGTAAAGACCGGACCGGTAGCTCCCGCCACATCGTTGCCGTTGACTTGCCACTGGTATGCAGGCGCCGGACCCGCTTCCGTTACACCAGTAAGGCTGAAGGTAAGCGGAGCTCCCAAGCAAACTGGTCCGCCGGGCTGCACCGCAATAGTAAGGGTAGGCGCTGGCACCGGTGTGCGCGTCACCGTCACCGTGGCCGAAGCTGGGCCTGTGCTGCATAGCCCGGCGGTCGGCGTCACCTCAACGCGCACTTGGTCGCCGGAAACTAGCGTACTGCTGGTGAACGTAGGGCCGCTGGCCACGGCCACGTTGTTGACGAGCCAGCGGAAAGTGGGAGCGGCACCCACGTTGGTAGGCACGGCCGTAAAGGTCAGGGCAGTACCAGGGCATTCCACGGGTGGAGCCGCCAAGGTTACGGTAGGAGTCACGACGGGCTGCACCCGTACCGGTACCACGTTTGATACTCCTGTTGAGCAAGTGCCCGTACCCGAAGTGACGCGGCGGCGGAAGTACGTAGTGACGGTAAGTGCGCCGGGCGCAAACGTTGGGTCAGTGGCACCCGCTATAGCGGTCCAGTTCGCGTTATCGGTGGAAGATTCCCACTGGTAAACAAAGGTGCCGGTACCGCCGCTGGCTCCACCACCGCTCAGTGGCGTAGGGGTGGCCCCCGCGCAAATGTCTTGCTCGGCCGTGATGCTACCCACAACAAGCTCAGGCAATACAGTCAGAACAACGGAAGGCGAATACTCGGGTCCGCATTCTCCTGAACTCACCCGGCGGCGGAAATAGGTGGTAGTGGTAAGTGGGCCGGGCGCATAGTCAGCGCCGGTGGCGCCGGTAATAATCACCCAGCCGGCATTGTTGCCCGACGACTCCCACTGGTAGCTGTAGTTGCCCGTGCCGCCACCAGCCCCCACAGTGCTCGTGAGCGCGCTAGGAGCAACACCACGACATACAGTTTGATCGGCAGCAATAGTGCCAGCAGTCAAAGGAGGGGCTACGGTAATGGTAACAACGTTGGACACAGCGGGGGCGCAGGTTCCGGCTGTTACCTGGCGCCGGTAATATCTAGTGGCCAAAGCTGGGCCAAGCGTCAGGGTTTCACCCGTGGCACCCCCAATAGCGGCCCAAGTGGTGTTGTCCGCAGACGATTCCCACTGGTAGCTAAAAGTACCCGTGCCACCCGTGGCCGGGGCCGTGCTCGTTAGCGGACTAGGCGTGGCACCAGGACACAATGCTTGGTTGGCAGCGATACTGCCAGCCGTCAGGGCAGGCAATACGGTCACAGTTACAGCAGAGGTGTATACCGGTCCGCACGACCCGGAAGTTGTTTGCCGGCGGAAGGAAGTGGTGACAGGGAGTGGGCCCGGCGCAAAGGTTTCGGTTGTGGCCCCTGCTACCGCAGTCCACGTGACGTTGTCGGTCGACGACTCCCACTGGTAGGCAAAGGTGCCCGTGCCGCCCGTAGCTGGGGCCGTGCTCGTCAGCGGCGCGACGGGGCCGCCAGCACATACAATTTGGTCGGCGGCAATGCTACCTGCAACCAAGGTTGGCAGCACCGTTAGGACAACGGTGGGTGAATACAGCGGCCCGCACGGTCCCGAAGTTACGACGCGGCGGAAATAGGTGGTAGCCGAGAGTGGACCGGGTGCGTAGGTTGACCCCGTGGCCCCCGTTATAACTGCCCAGTTCGCATTGTTCAGTGATGACTCCCACTGATACGTAATGGTGCCGGTACCACCTGTGGCTGGGGCCGTGCTGGTCAGCGGAGAAGGAGTAGCACCAGGGCACAATGTTTGGTCGGTGCCGATGCTGCCCGCTACTAGGGCGGGGGTTACAGTGACAGTGATGACGTTGGACAGCACCGAAGCACAGGCGCCGCTCGAACTCGCTTGCCGCCGGAAATAGGTGGTGGTAGTAAGCGGTCCTGATCCATAAGCAGGCCCAATAGCTCCAACTATAGGCGTCCAGGTTGCATTGTCTGTCGACAACTCCCACTGGTAGACGATGTTGCTCGTGCCGCTAGCTTCACTGGTACTGGTGAAGGGGGCAGGAGCACTGCCAGCGCATATAGCTTGATCGGTAGCAATGCTGCCGGCCGCTAAGGCTGGTAGTACCGTTATCGTAACTAGATTAGATGGCGTGATGGCGCATTCTCCTGAACTCACCTGGCGCCGGAAGAAGGTGGTAGTGGTAAGCGGGCCGGGTGCCAACGTTTCGCCCGTAGCCCCGGCAATGATCGTCCAGTTGGCGTTATTCAACGACGATTCCCACTGATAAACAAAGGTGCCGGTGCCGCCCGTAGCCGGGGCGGTGCTGGTTAGGGGCGCAACCGGGCTGCCAGCGCACACGGTTTGGTCGGCGGCAATGCTGCCCGCAACCAAAGCCGGCTGCACAGTGATGGTAACGACGTTGGACAACGCTGGAGCGCAGGAACTGCCCGAGCTAGCTTGGCGCCGGAAATAGGTAGTGGCCGTAAGTGCGCCGGACGCGTAGGTTGGCCCAGTGGCACCCACTATAGCAGTCCAGGTTACATTATCTGTGGAGGTCTCCCACTGGTACACGATGGTGCTCGTGCCGCCCGTGGCCGGTGTTTCGCTGGTGAACGAGGCGGGGGCGCCGCCAGCGCAGAGCGTTTGGTCGGCAGCAATGCGGCCCGCGGCCAAAGCCGGTAGTACCGTTATCGTGACGGTGCCAGATACCCTGTTGCAGGGGCCCGAAGTTACTTGCCGGCGGAAGGAGGTGGTGACAGGGAGTGGGCCCGGTGCAAGGGTTTCGGTTGTGGCCCCTGCTACCGCAGTCCACGTGACGTTGTCGGTCGACGATTCCCACTGGTAGGCAAAGGTGCCCGTGCCGCCTGTGGGCGCCGCGGTACTGGTGAGCGGGGCGGGCGTGCTGCCCACGCATACCGTCTGGTCAGCGGCGATGCTGCCGGCCGCTAATGCCGGGAGAACGGTGATGGCTACCGAA
The DNA here is from genome assembly GCF_022827545.1 of Hymenobacter tibetensis. Lineage (NCBI taxonomy): Bacteria > Pseudomonadati > Bacteroidota > Cytophagia > Cytophagales > Hymenobacteraceae > Hymenobacter > Hymenobacter tibetensis. The sequence continues at coordinate 90,750 of NZ_CP094672.1, read as the reverse complement.
GCAGTGAAGGTGGGGGTACAATAAGGGCCCGATAGATTCGGCAGCAGCAACTGCACGCGCCGACGGAAATAGGTCGTGCCGGCTGGCAGCGAATTTGGGGGCGTGTAGGTGGGGCCAGTAGCTCCACTAATGGCGGTGAAATTGGTATTATCCGTCGACGATTCCCACTGGTAGGTGAGCGGCAAACTGGCGTCGCTGGAAGCGTCGACAGTGCTGGTAAGCGTAGCCGGCGCCGTGCCAGCGCACACCGTCTGAGGCGCCGAAATGCTACCCGGTACGGGCAAATCAGGCACCTGGATACCACCCGAGCTTTCGCGGCAAAAACATTCCGTCTCAATGCGCAACGTCACCGTGTAGTTGCCGGGCGTAGCGTAGGTATGAGTGATGACTGAATCCGTTGCAGAACGTGTTGTTCTAGTGCCGTCGCCAAAAGTCCAAGTATAGATTTTCCCGAAAAAGCTAATGGGAGGGGCCGTGAAAGTGATTTGCCGACAACCCGTTATGTCAAAGCTAGGCCCCACGCGCAACAGCGAGCTTTGGTTGAAGTTGACCAGGCCCAGGCCACTTAGGCGGCCTCCGCGCAACTGCAGACTATCGTCGGCATAGCGGATCTTGGCCCCCAGCGAGTCCGGGAAAGGGATGAAACCCAGCGCAGGCTGGTTGTCGCGGGCCACGTAAATCTTGCCATCAGGCGCGGCCTGCATCGAGCCCAGGTCGGCTGGGGTCTTGAGTGGAATGTCCTGCCTGGTAACCGGCCCGGTGCCGCTGATATTGAATTGCAGCAGCTTGGCCGGGTTGCGCACCGTGGCGTAGAGGTATCTACCAGGCGAAAAACTTACCCCGTAGTATTTCCCTGCGCCGCTGTCCACGATGAACGGAACCTGCGGGTTGACGCTCACCCTTCCTGTGTTGGTATTAAACCCAAACAGTTCGACGGTGCTGCTGCTGTCGCCTACCGCTTCGCTGTAGCGGGCCAGGGCCAAACGTTGGCCATCAGGCGTTACCTTCATCTGTCCGCGGTAGCCCTGGGTGTTCGTTGGGCTTAGCGCGTGCACCGAACCCACCGTTGAGACAACGGGCGCATCGATGAGAACCGGACCTATATAGTTGACTGCTGGTCGCACGCGGTAGGCCAGAAAGGCGTCGCCCCGGTTGTCATTGCCCAACTTCGCATCGCCCCAGCCGTGCGTGATAACCCAGATGTCGCAGCCGTTTTTATGGAATACGCCCGTTATTTTCTCTGCCGTGCCGCGGGCGAGGGGTGTGTTTTTGGTGGCGGCTATGACGGTGCCTGGCCCACCACCTGCGGGAATCTCTATTTCCGAGTAGCTCAGGCCTACGGTGCTATTCAGGGTGAAAAGCAGGTAGCGCGTCGGTTGGCCCGCCGAAGGTATACCCGGCATCCTGATGGGCAAGGGGCCGTCGGTGGTGAAGCGGTTGCCCGCTAGCCCCGTGCCGTTGGTCATCACGGTGCCGTCGCCATTCCACACGGTTTCGCCATTGCTATAAAAGAGAATTGCCCCGTTTCTATCCGACATTACCCCCGAGCCGGCGGGGGCGTCCATCGCCCCATTGGTAAGCACCTTCGGCAAGGAGTCAGCTGAGGCCTGGTTGAAGTCAAGCCCCGCTTTAAAGCCGAAGTACCACGTGTTGGCGAACTTCTCATCAGCCGCGCACTCTGGAGGCGTAGTTCCTTGCGCAAACACGGTGGTGGTCGTGCCGCTCAGCAACAGAAATAGCAGCATCAGCAGCCAATTGACAGACAAGCGCGCCTGCCTAGCCGGGGACCGACTACCAGCGCGAATCAACTGGTTGGGATTGGCAAGAATTCGAGTGGTATGTAAAGCAGGGAACGGTAGCTCTGCGGGCATAGTGGGGCGGGTAAGTGGGCGGACAGGTAAGCAGGCACTTGCAAAAGAAAGTGCCACTCGCCGCCCTTAAAGAACGGAGCCCAATGGCCAGTTATTGCTAAAAAAAGCGTTGGCAATCGGCTTCAGTAAAACTACGCACTGCCAGCCAGCTTTGTACAAGCCAATACCTGAATAGTGCCGAAAGCCAGCGTTAACCTCGCGCCTTTCCTCGCTTTGTTCGCTGAAGCCATACGTAGCGCCTACCCGCCCGCCGCCCATGCCACCTCAGCGCAACTGACCAGCCAATACGAACTCGATTCTTCCCCGACAACCTTGGTATTTCTGATGCGCAGAGGTAACCAATCTGTAAGCCTCGCCACAACACATGTCGGCCACTGCTCAGTTGCACGGCTCGGCAGTAATACCATGCGCTTGACCCCGCTACATCTATTGCCTTCGTGCACTTTCCTAGGAATGATAAATGCACCAGGGAGGGCCATGCAGTAACTGCACAACACATGCTATGCGGAAGCGGCAGGCACGATGCTGGGCCCATGCCAAGGCTAGTGCTGGTAGCATTCTACGTTAAGTAGATCTGTGTTCTTCCTAGGAGCTTTTTGCGCAGGTTAAGCGTTCGGCAGCCGTACCGTGTAGTCCCTATATTTTGTCATGATGCACCATACATGGCTGGCCAACGAACGCCAGTTTTTGGTAGATTATTCGTTTGCTGCCTTTGAACGGCAAGGTGGCGTCATAACACCTAGTATGCGACAACTGTATGCCCGCTATGTGCGCGGGGAGTTGTCTTTGACTGGCCTACTTAATGAAGTAGAAGCCAGAGCCGAGCAGGTGAAAGTGCAGGCAGCGCATGTTTTCCTTTTTCTATAGCGGGAGTCTGCTTTCGCGGCCTAGCTGCTGAGGGTACCTAGCTTTGAGGTGGTCTAAACGCAGTGCCGCCCGCTGGCGGGGGCCAGCGGGCGGACGGTACGGGGACGGCAGTCGGGACGGGCGCTAGTTGAGCACGGCGGTCTGCGACTTGAGGATCTGCCGGGCCACGGCCAGGTTGGTGTCGCGCGCGTTGACGGCCAGGTAGATGAACTTGTCGCCCGTGGGCGAGAGCTTGATCACGTGCAGCTGGTCGGTGAGCGTGAGCAGGATGTCCTGCACGGTTTGGTTGAGCTTGAGGGCCTGGATGGCTTTGAGCTTCTGCTTGACCACTTCCGTGTTGTAGGCGGCGGCCGTGTCGATGTCGAAGTCGGCGATGTTGGAGTGCGAGGCCAGGGCCATGCCGGTTTCGGTTTCAACGACGGCCACGGCTAGCAGCGTGGGCAGAGCGTCGAGGATGTCTTTGACGGCTTGTTTGGGGGAGGACATAAGGCGAAGAGGAAAAGAGAGGAAAGTAAGAAAGAAGAAAACAGAGAAAACCAGAGGAGAGCGAACGAGAACGCAGGATAGACGCCGTAAGGATGAAGCTGCCGAAGCCGGGGGCCCCGGTGCGCGAACGGCGGGGGCGGTGGGGCGGGACGGGCTGCACTTTACGAAGGCGAAGTACGGGTGTGGGAGGTATGCGGTGGCAAAGTTTTAGACGAAAGCAATACTGTGCCCTCTGAATGCGGGCAAATTGCGGCTCAGGCACGCGCATCGCACAACGCAGCACAGCACCAGGCTGGCTTGCCACCTCCGTAGCAACTGCTGCCGCCACCATTGGACCGCCCGAGATAGGACTAGGTAGGTCGGCACGGCCTCGGCGTACAGCAGGCCGGCTGGCTCCCGTACTGATGTTGCTGTCAGCTGCCAGGGTTTTCTCCTTTTCAGGCGTAGCTGGTTGGCGTTTCTGTACTGTTGTTAGGTGCAGTTTCTCGACTTTGCTATATAGCTTCCGTGTATATTTCCGTCTATCCCGGCGAATTCGTTTCTATCTATGCTTCAGCCTACTAGTGCCCCTGTAGTGCGCCCTGCTCGCGTCCAGGCAATCGACATCGTGCGCGGTTTGGTGATGGTCGTCATGGCTCTCGACCACGTGCGGGACTTTTGGAGCTACACGCCTTTCAAGCCCGACGACCTGACCCAGACTACAACCCTATTTTTCTTCACGCGCTGGATCACTCATTTCTGCGCCCCCACATTCGTTTTTCTCTCAGGTGTAAGCATCTGGCTAACTCAGCAGCGGCGTGGTAGTCGCGGGGCCATGAGCCGCTTTTTGCTCACGCGTGGGCTGTGGTTGATTGGACTGGAACTAGTGGTCTTTAGCGGCGTGCTCCAATGGGGTTACGGCATGCTGCTATTGCTGATTCTTTGGGCAATAGGTGGGAGTATGGTGCTGCTGTCCGGGTTGCTGTGGCTGCCGCGCCCTATACTAATTGGGTTGGCTGCCCTCATTCTGCTGGGCCACGATGCGCTGCCGTTTCTGCAGCCCGTTACGGCCGCTAACGTGGGGTGGGCCCTGCTGCATAACAGCCCTTTCGGGCTGCCGCTGCCTGGCGGGCCATTGCTGCTGGTAGCTTATTCCCTAGGGCCGTGGCTGGGTGTGCTGCTGGCTGGCTACCTCGTTGGCCCCTGGTTTCAACTGCCGCTACTTGAGCGCACCCGACGGCTACGCTTGGCAGGTGTGGCATTGCTGGTGCTGTTTGTAGGGCTACGTGCTACTAACTGGTACGGCGACCCGCAGCCCTGGGCCGCGCAACCACGGGGCGGCTTGTACACGGTGCTCTCGTTTCTGAACGTAAGCAAGTACCCGCCCTCCCTGCTATTCTGCTGTTTGACGCTGGGCGCGGCGCTGTTGCTACTTAGTGTGGCCGAAGAATTAACCCACCGCCCGGCCCGCTGGCTGCGCACCTACGGGCAGGTGCCATTTTTCTTCTACTTGCTACATCTACTGCTGATCAGCGGCGCCGCTTGGGTCTGGACGCGCCTCGCCTTTGGGTACCCAGTTAACCTCTCGTTCACGCCCGCGCTGGAGTGGCCTCCAACGTATCATTTTAGTTTAGTTCGCTGCTACTCGGTGTGGGTAGCGGTGGTGCTGGTTCTGTACTGGCCTTGCCGCTGGTATCAGGCCTACAAGCAACGCCACACGTACTGGTGGCTCTCCTACCTCTAGCCATGAGGTTAGTAGTTGATGAGCACGCGCTGTAGTTCCGTGGAAGTCATGCGGTTGCTGATCCAGCCTATGTGGTGTAATTGAACACTCCGGCGGGTCTTCCTTCATGGCGTAGGAACACGTTAGCTCGCTGCTAATAAGTAAGCGTAGCCTTGGTTATAACCCGCATGCCGATGATGCTTTGGAAATGTAGTATCAGTCAGCTCAATGAACAGCTAGCGCGTAAGAGTTCACCCCAACGCTGGCATTCAGGTAGCACTTGCCTGCATGGCTGTGCCTATTCTGTATGGCGGGTATGGAACAGATTATGGGCGTAGCTGAACTGGCGTAGGCTAGAGTCGTGTTAGGTGGTACTACTTGAAGCCAGGTAATCAACTAGTTCCTCATATTCTTTCTGCTCTACCTATGAAACAGCGCCTGATCTATCTTTTTGGTGGTTCGCTTGCCCTCCTCGCTTGTTCCCGCGACAAAGAGGACGCACCCGCCATTGTCACGACCTCGCCGGTGGAAACCAACGCCCCCAATACCGCTTATCAGCCGGCTTTCGCGGGGCAAACCCGAGTGGGCGGGGTCACGACGGCCGCCACCAGCTACCAGGCCACGGTCATTACATCCTCGTTAACCAACCCGTGGGGCATCACCAGCTTGCCCGACGGCCGATTGCTGGTAACCGAGAAAGCTGGCCGCTTGCGCATTGTTACGCCTGCCGGCGCGGTCAGTGCCCCTATCACGGGAATCCCGGCGGTTAATCCGGCTGGGCAAGGAGGGCTGTTGGGCCTGTGCCTCGACCCGGATTTCGCCACCAACCGGCTCGTGTACTGGTCGTTTTCGGAAGCTCGGCCTGATGGCAATCTGACCGCCATCGGCAAAGGACGCCTAGCCAACAACGAACAAACTATCGAGGGAGCCACTGTTATCTACCGGGCCCTGCCCGCGTACGCCGGTACGCTGCACTACGGGGGCCGGGTGGTATTCGACCGTACGGGCAACCTGCTGGCCAGCACGGGCGAGCGTTCCGATTTAGCTACCCGGCCTCAGGCGCAAGTGGTAGCGTCGGGTCTGGGTAAGATTGTCCGCATCACCAAGGACGGGCAGCCCGCGCCTGGTAATCCGGTGGTTGGGCAAGCGGGCGGGCGTCCCGAACTATATTCCATCGGGCACCGCAACCCCCAAGGATTAGCAGTGCATCCAGTAACCGGCGACGTATGGCAAAGTGAGCACGGCCCCCGTGGAGGCGACGAGCTTAACCGCCTGCAAGCCGGCGCCAACTATGGCTGGCCCACCATCACGTATGGCATCGAATATGGAGGAGAACCCGTGGGCAGTGGCATCCAGCAACAGCAGGGCTTGGAGCAGCCTGCGTACTATTGGGACCCAGTGGTGTCGCCCAGCGGCATGACTTTTTACAGCAGTGACCGGATTGCCGGCTGGCGTAATAATCTGTTTATCGGGGCGCTCAGCGGCACGCACCTTGTCCGCTTGGTTATCGACAACAACCGGGTGGTAGGCGAAGAACGGCTACTGGCCAGCGAAGGGCAGCGCTTCCGCGATGTTACCCAAGGTAGCGACGGCGCCCTGTACGCCATTACCGATCAGGGCCGATTGTATCGAATAGACCGACCATAACCTTCGTACTATCTTAAGTGCCGAGACAGCCGGGAATCTAGGCCTACGCGCCGATGAACCTAGATTGCTACCGCAGTAGCGTGTCGTCTGGTAGTTGAGGTAGCCTGCTACTACCCTGGCTCGAACGCTACATCAGCGTCCGAGCCAGGGTATGCTTTTTTCCTGTCGCCCCAAAAGGCCCGTACAAGGCAAACAGTTACCGAAGCAGGTGGTCTTACCGCAGCGGGCGGAAGAAGGTGCGGATAGATTCGGCCAATGCTGTGGGCTCTTCCAGAGCTGGGAAATGCCCACCAGCCGGGACTTCAATCCACTGCTGCACGTTGTAGAAGCGCTCGGCAAAGGAGCGGGGTGCCCGTAGCAAATCTTGGGCAAAAGTGGTGAAGCCGGTCGGCACCTCGATTTTGGGCGCCCCTAAGCCCTGGGGCACCTGGTCTCCTTGGTAGTACGGAGCGAAAGAGGAGCCAATGGTGTCAGTGGCCCAGTACAGAGTTAAGTTTGTTAGTAGCTCTTCCTTGCTGAAGCGAGTTTCAAGATTACCGTCACAGTCGCTCCACGCCCGAAACTTGTCTAGCAGCCAAGCGGCTAGGCCGGCCGGCGAGTCCCGCAGGCCGGGCACCAGCGTATTAGGTTCGTTGGCTTGCAGGGTGGCGTAGGTGGCGTGTTGTGCCAGCCAGTGCTGACTAGCCGTGAGGTACTGCTGTTCTTCAGTGGAAGGGTCAGTAGGTGGTACGAACAGCCGGGTGAAAGGTACACCCGTCAGGTGCATGCCGCTCAGGCTGGAAGCATAGTCTAGGGCCAGCCGCTCAGTCACGAGGCTGCCTACGTCGCTGCCGTGGGCTCCGTAGCGAGTATAGCCGAGCGTAGTAGTCATCAGTTGCTGCAGCCGGCTCGCCGAATGGCCCGCAAACGAGCCAGTAGGCGGCAGCGGAGTTGAAAAGCCGAAACCCGGCAAGTCGGGTACTACCACGTCGAAGGCGTCTTCAGCCCGCCCGCCGTGAGCTGCAGGGTCGGTAAGGAGCGGAATCAACTTTAGAAATTGCCAGGACGAATCCGGCCAGCCGTGGCTCAGCAGCAGTGGCAACGGCCGCGGGCCCCGCCCTCGCTCATGAATAAAGTGGAGCGCTGTGCCCTCTATCATGGTATGAAACCGAGCAACTTGGTTGAGTTGAGCTTCCTGCTGCCGCCAGTCGAAATCGTGCTGCCAGTAGGTGAGTAACTCGCGCAGGTAGGCGGGGCTGGTGCCCTGCTGCCAGTCCGCACGGGTGGGTTCAGCGGGCCAGCGAGTGTGCGCCAGACGAGCGCGCAGGTCGTCGAGAATGGATTGGGGGATGTTTACCTGGAAGGGCTGCATGCGGGAAATAAGAAGAGAGTGAAACAAGCGTTTGTCGTTTGACCCTGCAAAATTTCCAGCCGTTTATGACAGCTCTATGTCAGCTTCTCGGGTGGGGTACCAAAAAAATCGTGCGCCCGTTGCGCCCACTCCCGTAGATGCTCCCGCAAGGCCAGCGGCTCCACCACCGTCACCGCCCCTGCGTGCGGCAGTAGCCAGGCGGCTAAGTACGGAAAGGAGCCGATAAACAAAGTCATTTCCAGGCTGCCATCGGGAAGCTGCTGCTCGTGAGCCCACCCATATTGGTACTTGGTAGCATGCAGTTGCTGAACCAGCGCGGGCAGCACCGCCGCGGGCTGGTAGCGAAGCACGACCTTTTCAGTGGGTCGCCGGTTGGCTGCTTCCGCCCAGTACTGCTGCAAGGTTTCGGGGCGGGCAGCAAACACTTCTTCCCGCAACTCCAACTGCTGGATACGATCGAGGCGGAAGTCGCGGAAGGAGTGCCGTAGCCGGCAATATGCCACCACGTGCCACTGCTGGCTTAAGTACAACCCAATTGGCTCGATGTCGCGGGACGAAGGGGCCGCTGCCTCCAGGGCTTGGTAGTGCAGCCGTACCAGCCGGCGCGAAGCTGTTGCCGTTACGAGCTGCTGATAGATGGTCGAGCCGGCTGGCTGTTCGCGCGGAGTCAACACTTGAATGTGCGGCGCCAGAGTGGCGAGGTGGTCACGGTCGGGGCGGCGGAGCACAGCCCGCAACTTGTCCATGGCTGCCTCGCTCAGGCGGGCGGTGGGAGCGTCGGTCAGCTGGGCTGCTAGCTTTTCAGCAGTCAAAAGGGCCGTGGCCTCTTCCCGCGTAAACATAACCGGGGGCAGGCGGTAGCCCTCCACCAAGGAATAGCCCACGGCGTGCTCACTGAGCAGTGGTACGCCCGCTTCTTCCAGGGTGTGCAAGTCGCGGTAGACAGTCCGCAGGCTTACCCCAAACTGCTGGGCCAGGGCCGGGCCACTTACCAGGCGTTTGGCCTGCAACTGAAGCAGAATAGCCATAATCCGGTCAAACCTATTCATATTTATCAAGCAAGTAAAGTCTGCGCGCTACCCGCCACCATCGGCCAGCTAGGGATAGAACCAGACGGCCCAAATTACCTAGCTTTTCCTACACAAGCCCTGACTATGTATCCGTGAGAGCCCCCACGAAGCCAGGCGGCCCCTGCTACAAACTAGCTGCGGCTGGCAAGCCGAGTAGCATTCAGACCACTTGAAGGCAGCTCCCACGTTCGCACGTGCTCGTCTCAAGCAGCCAACGTGGCGAAACCCCACACGGTAGGGGAGTGGCACCGCGTGGGTTTCGCTTTTACCAAGGGCAGCTGGCTGGGGCAGGAAAGTATTCTTCGCTGATGAATTTCCCGGTTGGCCCATCCGGCCCAAGTAGCGCGTACTGCACAATGCGCTGCCCGGCCTCTGCTGCTGTGCTGGTGCCCTGGTAGCCCGTGAAGTCGGTTTTGGTGTAGCCTGGGCACACCGCATTGACTTTGAACGGGGTGTCGCGCAGGGAGTGGGCTAGATGGATGGTGTACATATTCAAAGCCGCTTTCGACGACTGGTACACGGGGTACCGGGTGGCCAACTGCTCGTTGTTCAGGTCGGCGTACATCGTTAGGGAAGCCATGGCGGTGCTCACGTTGACGATGCGCGGCTGCAAAGATTTTTCCAAGAGGTCGATGAACGCCTGCGTGACCCCAGCCACGCCAAATACGTTGGTTTCAAACACGTCCCGAAATTGCTCGAGCGTGGCGTGCAAGGCAGGCTGAGACAGTCCGCTAGAGATACCGGCGTTGTTAACCAGTACATCCAGAACCGACGTTTTTTCACCAATTGCCGCCCGGGCTGCCCGAATGGAGGCAGGGCTAGTGACATCTAATGGCACGGCTTCCAGGTTTGTCAGCCCAAGAGCGTTGAGTTGTTGTACTGCGGCTTGTCCGCTTTCAAGGTTGCGGCTGCCGAGATACACGAAATAACCGTGCTGAGCGAGCTGTTTGGCGACTTCCAGGCCGATGCCCTTGTTGGCGCCGGTTACTACTGCTGATTTCATGGGTGTTGCTTGAACTAGGTAAGAAAATAAGTTGGCTGAATTCTTCTAACCGGACAATTTGGGCAAGGGCATAGCCTTGCCAGTCAAGGACTTGCTGGTGCCTTAGAGCAGTTATTAAGAATAGTGGGAGCTGGCTGATCCGAGTGTACCGGCAGGGCTTCCGTAGAGGAGGCCCCCAATACGCCCGCAGCCTAACGGCTTAGTCTTAGTGCGCTACTAGCCTGCGGTGCCGGGTGCCCTTTTGCCTGTGGTTACGAAACCCTGGCTTGCCGAAGGGTGGCTGGTTGCTCTGGTGGTTTGCCGTTTCGGGTGGGTGCTGGTTGGTGGCCGTTTGCTTGCCCGAGCAAGGCGGTCGGGGGGTAGCCGAAGTGCTTTTTGAATGCGTACGAGAAGTGCGCCAGATTCTCGAAGCCTACTTCCAGGTACAGCTCCACGGGTTTTCTGCTTTTTTCGGTGAGCTGATAATGGGCCAACTCCAACCTTTTCTGGGTGAGCCAGCGCTGGGGGCTCAGGTGAAAAGCTTTCTGAAAGTCGCGCTTAAAGGTGGTCAGGCTACGGCCGGTCAGATAGCCAAACGTGGTCAACGACATATTGAACCGATAATTCGCTTCCATAAATTCGACCAGGTTGATTTTTCCAGGCTCAAAGAAGTTGGCTAGCACTCCGTCACTACGCGGGTCGAGGGTGCGCAGAATTTCCATTGCCTCGGCTACCTTAACGGCCAGCAGCTTTTCCGATACGGGGTGTTGCAGCTCCAGATAAGGCAGCAGAGACGCGAAGAGGCTTTGCAGGAGCGGACTTTTCGAAAACAGCAGCAGGCCGCTGGCAGCCGGGCGGGCAGGAACGGGTACATTCTCAGCATAGTAGGCCCGCACGAGGGCTGTGGGCAACTTCAGGACCACTGCTTGATAGGCGGCGCCTTCCTTCGGATACTTAATCAGCGTGGCGGGCTGATTTCTAGGCAACAGCACCGTCTCACCCGCTGCGCAATAGTACGTGCGGTCAGCTTGCACTACTTTTAGCTCGCCCGCCAGCACCCCCACCAGAACGTGGTCCTCGTAGGTTTTCTCTCCGCCGTAGCGCTGGTCGCCACTACAAACCACCACCATCTCTGCGTTGCGGTTTAGCTGCTTAAGGGCCATAGAGGAATGTGCTTAAAGGCTTGCGGGAAGTGCTGCTCGACTCTACAAAGGTAGGTGGCCTAAAACCGAAGCACTTTGTTGAGAAGGCCAAAGATGCTTTACTCAGCGGCCCACCTGACCAGTACAATATGTGCTAGTTAGCAGGCACTATGTTGTCTGGGCTAAGAGCCAGCCTAAGGTTCTGACACAAAACTCCAAATCAGTGGAACGCCTTCACCCCCGCACGTGTAGGCTGCCGCCCCGGTTAACGCTTAGCGGTGAATGACCGTCGAAAGGCCAAGGGGGTGGTGTTGGTTTTGGCTTTAAACAATTGACTGAACGATTGGGCATGCTCGAACCCCAGTTCGTACGCAATTTCGCCAACCGACAAACTGGTGACCGTCAGGCGCTCCTTGGCGCGCTCAATCAGCCGGTGATGGATATGCTGTTGAGCGTTCTGCCCGGTTAGGGACCGTAGCATATCACTGAGGTAGCTTGAACTCAGATGCACCTGGTCCGCCAGGTACTGCACGGTTGGCAAACCTTGCACGAGCGGTTTCTGGGCCTCAAAGTACGCGTCCAGCAGCTCATCGACCTGCTGAAGCAGCATCCGGTTTGCTGGGCGCCGGGTCAGGAACTGCCGCTGATAAAAGCGCTGGGCGTAGGTGAGCAGCAACTCGAGCTGAGCCAGGAGCACTTCTTGGCTAAGGTCATCAAGGCGGCTGCCGAGTTCTTCCTCCATGCTGCCAAACAGCGCCATCAGGGTAGCTTTTTCCTTGTCGGAAAGGTGCAGGGCCTCGTTGGTGGCGTACGAAAAGAAACCATGCTGCTTGATGGTTTTCGCCAGCGGGTAGCCCAACAGAAAGTCTGGGTGGACCAACAACACAACGCCCCCCTGACAGCCCGCATCCTGCGCACTGCCCAACACCTGGTTCGGGGCCGCCAGCAGCAGGCTGCCTTCTGTGAAGTCGTAGTGGCCTTGACCGTACGCTAGCTGGCCCGCGCCCCCGGTTTTGAGCGCAATCTTGTAGAAGCTCAGCACGTGTGGGCCGTGGGCTGATGCGCCCTGTACTGGGTAGGCCGTGGCATCGAGCAAGCTGATGAGCGGGTGCTGCGGCTGCGGTAGCCCTAGCGCCTGGTGTGCCTCGGTCAGGGAGTTAAACCGCTGTGGACTCGTTTCTGATTTTTTCATACGGGTAGCCGAAAGCCACCAACAACGAGAGGACAAGCCTTGCGTTGTTGGTGGCCGCACGGGTAAGATACTAGGTAGCGAGTGTTTACGCGTTGAGTAGCCGGCCAGCATCCCTGTGAAAGAAGTGGGAGTAACCGGCCGGCTGCCTAATGAGGCGTGTTGGAAGTACCCTGTGCCGCATCCGATATAGGAGCCCACTGCTCCCAGGTGGCGAGGCGCTCGGCGTAGGTGGCCCGCACCCACGGCAGATTTTGGCTGCCCAAGAAAATGCGGAGCGGTGGTTCCGGTGCATCTACAACGGCGAATAGGGCGGCGGAAGTGGCCAGCGGATCACCGCCTTCACTGCTTTGGAGGCGCTCCATAAAGTGGGTCCGGAAATCGGCGTAGACGTCTAAACTAGGAGCGAATTTCAACGACTGGGCACTGCCGAATTCGGTGGCGTATGCTCCCGGCTCCACCAGCGTGACGTGCAGGCCAAACGGCTTGATTTCCATGGCCAGACTCTCATGAATTGCCTCAAAGGCCCACTTCGAAGAGCAGTAGTAGCCAATCAGCGGCAAACTCACCAGACCTAACCCACTCGAAATACCAATGATGTGCCCACTACCTTGGGCGCGTAGCAACGGTAGTGCGGCCTGGATGACGGCCAGCGTGCCGAAGATGTTAGTCTCGTACAGCGCCCGTACGTCCGCCGCGCTGGCTTCTTCAATGGTGCCAACCAGCGAGTAGCCGGCATTGTTGAGCACCACATCGAGCCGCCCGAAATGTGCGTGCGCTTGCGTAATAGCTGCCGCTACTTGGTCTGGCTGAGTGACGTCCATCGCCAACCTTAACACGTTGTCACCGTGGGCGGCCTGAAGGTCGGCTAGGCTATCCAGTGTACGAGCCGTTGCGGCCACTTTGTCGCCTCGTTGGAGGGCAGCCTCGGTCCAGATGCGGCCAAAGCCACGTGAGGCTCCCGTAATAAACCATACTTTGCCCGGCGTAGTAACCGTGCCAGTGTCTGCTGCATGTTGTTGTGCCATGAGATACTTAGTTGCGTTGGTAACGCTGCAAAGTTTGCCGGCAGTTGCAGTGAAGATTGTAGGCTAACTGGGGAATTACGTAGGCAAAACGAGGCTGCCAAGTGGCCGTAGCATCTTGTGTGGGTATGTAGTGTCAGCGAAGTGTAGGCCAAGGCGGGTAAGAGCTAGTTCCTGACAAGCGATGTTTGATAGGGCTATCGACACTTAATTGGAGCTATACTAGTAACATCAGTAACATCAGTAACATTTCCTTTGCATGTCGGTCGTATAGTATGAACTGACGCATTGCTTCGGTATGGAATATTGCTGATAGCTAAGTGGTTAGAAGCAAATATTTTGTAATGTCACTCAGTTATACAATAGGAGCCAATAATCTTAAGTCCTCGCGTAGTTGCGCCCACTGCCAAGCTTTTTCACGCTCCATTGTAGCAACAGCTTGCGTTGTTGGTACGGCCAAACAGGCTGCTTTCACTGCATATTCCCCGGCATGTCGGGCGTGCGTGTACATATGGGCAACAGCAGCGGCTTGTCCGGTTGCTCGGGCCGCCGCTACTGCCGCCAGATTTACTGCTTGCCGGGCAGCCGCATGCGCCGCAAACGCAGCAGCCCGACACTCCATCATGGTGCGTTCACCTCGTACCCACTCGCGTAGAGTTTGTAGCGCTAGGCTGGGGCGGTTGTCCGCAGGCTGGTTCACTTCAAATAGAGGTAGTGTACGCTCGGCACACGTGGCAGCCCAGAGAGCCAGGGCGCGGTGCACTTCCAAGTCGGGGTTACGGAATTTCTTTTCACTGTTCTTCATGCCTACTTACAGGCTACCCGGAAGGAGAAGGGGGCACTACTCGCTTTCGTAGTAAGGTAACGAGGCGTTTTCTCTTCGTAGTGCCTGGAAATAGCTCGTTGCTGCTGCATCCCTTCCTGAAATATAGGTACCCTTTAACGCTCTTCCAACGGTAGAATATCCTTCCACGCCAAGCGGCCAGTTCCCTACTTTCGGGAGACTGGCCGCTTTCATTGCTTGTTTGTTTGACTACGCGGGGCGTACTGGCCTGCGCACCACATATTCTTTATAGCCTAGCATCCTTGCTGTTTCCAACCATGGGCCGGGTCGATTGGCTCAAGACGTTTATCAGCAAGTTGCCGCCCATAAAGGTGCTTGAAAGCCCTAGCCACAGTGGCTAGCACTAACCCCGTCAACGAATTAGCCCGCCGTAGCAAACGGGATGCCGGTCAGTTCTTCGGTTAATTGCCACAGCCGTTTGGCAGCGGCAGCGTCCACAGCATAAGCCATTACGCCTCCCGAGTGTATTCCTTCCGCAAACCCCTGTTCAGACGACAAGCTAGCAATATCTCCGTCCTCGCAATACACTCCCCCAATGTTGTTTAGCAGCGGGCTCGTAGCGCACCAAATGGTGGTAGCGGCGCCTTGGGGAATGGTTTTTAGGGAAGCGACAACCTCCTGAACAACCTGTCCTTGCGCGTCATAAAAGCCGAATTGCTGTAGTATCGCCAACGGGGCTTCCCGGAGTAGCTCTGTGCCCCAAATATTGCCGGGGTGCACTGCGTAGGCCCGTACGCCAAACGCCTTGGCTTGATTATCTAATTCCAGCGCAAACAGGTTCAGTGCAGTTTTGGATTGCCCATACGCTTGCATGGTTTCGTACTCCCGGTGCTCGAAATTAGGGTCCTCGAAGTGGAATGGCGCGAACTGGTGCCCTAGCGAGGATACGTTAACTACTCGGGCGCCAGCTGCTTGTTTCAATGCGCCCCACAGTCTGGCAGTTAGTTGAAAGGGCGCTATATAGTTCGTGGCCAATTGCGATTCTATTCCCTGGCTGTTTCGGCGCAAGGGCACGAACATGATGCCCGCATTGTGAATAAGCAGGTGCAGTGGTCGGCCCGAAGTTAAGAACGTGGCCGCGAAGGCGTCAACAGAAGCAGGATCCAGTAAATCCATTTCCATTAATTCCACATTGGCCACGCCGGCCAGATTCTCAGTTGCCTTGCCTAGGCTTCTGGCGGGCACAATGACGGTGGCTCCCGCGGCAGCCAGGGTTTTGGTGGTTTCCAGGCCAATGCCCGTGTACCCGCCCGTCACGATGGCCACCTTTCCGGTTAAGTCCACCCCTTCAATTACCTCACTAGCCGTGGAGCTGGCGTTGAATCCTGAACCAATGGGCGCTTGTAAGGCGCCGTTGTTATTATTCTGTTGCATTGCTACTGTGTTTTTCCTTGGGAAATGTTGCTTGCACACATCCTGGCTTTCTTGCGCTACAATGCGCTTGCCAGGTAAGAGTCTTGGGCCAACCAGTCGTGGGTAGGCACCTCAAGTGCTTAGCCCACAACCGATTGGTTATGCTTATTTCATTAAACTGATAGTGGTCATCCCGCCATCGGCCAGAAGTTCTGTTCCGACGATAAACGAGGAGTCGTCGGAGGCTAGGAAAACAACTGCTTTTCCTATCTCGGAGGGTAAGCCCAATCGGCCCATAGGAATCAGGTCTTTCCACACTTGCTTAACCTGTTCTAGGTGCTGCTGCGGTACCAGTTTGCCGAAAACCGGGGTGTCAATAGAGCCCGGCGACAAGGTGTTAACCCTGATTTTCCGCTCCAATAAATCAAGCGACAAGCCTTTGGCTAAAGAGATAACTGCTGCTTTCGCCGCGGCGTAGATCGTCATGCCGGGGGCGGCCCGGTGGGCAGCACTGGAGCCAATAAGAATGATGGAAGCGCCGTCGTTGAGGTAGGGAAGGGCTTTTTGAACGGTGAAATAGGAGCTCTTCAAATTCAAGTCCATGTACTGGTCGTAGTTGTCTTCCGTCACGTCCGCAATGGCGGCCATGGGGCTACCATCCACGACACCGCCAGCGTTGACCACCAGGATATCAATCTGGCCGAACCGCTCGGAAGTGTCCTTGAAAACCCGTTCCAGATCTTCCATCTGGGTTACGTCGCCTTGGAGGCCGATAAAGCCGGGGCCAAGTTCCTGCACGGATGCATCGAGCGTGGCCTGATTTCTTCCGGTGATGGTACCGACGGCACCTTCGTTTTTAAGCGCTTCGGCAATGCCAAAGCCAATGCCACTATTACCGCCCGTTACGACGGCGACCTTATTCTTGAGCTTGCTCATATGTCAGTTTCCTGTGATTGTGAGCTGCAAAGCTAGAACCAATAGGTTACTTTTAGAAACATTATAACTAAAAGTAACAGTAACTTTCAAGTAACCAAGTAACCTATGCCATACCACCTATGTATGTTCGGCACGGCGAATTTCACTCTCAATCAACTGCTACCCATCGAGCCTGCGCTGCTTACCAACGGCCCCGTTGGCAGCGTCTTTCCGCTGGGCGTGAAATTTCGTCGAGTCAGTATTCCTAGCAAAACGTAGCGTTGGCATGAAGCAGACGATAAGTAGGATACCCAGCCAGCCTACAACAACGTGCGGCATGCACCGCTTGAACTCGCCCGTAGCGTCTTTGCACGCTGCTGAATGAAAGTGGGAGAACATTCTGGCAAGCCCTGCTGCTTGACTCGCTCTGGGGGTGTTATAGTCCGTAGATGCCACCGGAAACGGATAGTTTCTCCCCGGTAATCCACGCAGCATCATTTGAAGCCAGGAAGACGGCTACTTTGGCAACGTCCGCGGGCTGGCCCGTGCGGCCAAGTGGTGTATTCGCCACTAGTTTGGCTTCGAATTCGCTGCCAATAAAGCCCCCACTCCGCGACCCTTCCGTTTCCACGACGCCGGGCAGGATAGAATTGATGCGAATGTTTCGGCCGCTGAATTCCTTCGACAAGGCTATGGTTATGGCATCCAAGGCGGCTTTGGAAGCCGAGTACACAGCTCCGGTGGGAAGTGGCGTTTTGCTGACCTCGGAACTGATGTTGATGATGTTGCCACCGTCCGGACCAAACAGTTTAACTGCGGCCTGGATAGCAAGCAACGAGCCCAATACATTGAGGTTGAAATGCTGATGGAATGAGTCTGCCGAGACTTCCTCCACTGGCGCATACTGGTAAATGCCCGCGTTGTTGACCAATATATCCAGGGTGCCGAACGCTTGCTTGGTTTCAGCGAACAGCCTAGTGATATCAGCTTCATTCGACATATCGGCTTGCACTGCAATAGCGGTGCCGCCGTTGGCCGTGATGGCCTCTACCACGTTGTCTGCTCCGGCTTTGCTGGAAGCATAGTTTACCACCACTTTAGCACCTTCGGCAGCGAAATATGTGGCAATAGCAGCGCCTATGCCTTTGGAGGCCCCCGTCACGATGGCCACTTTGTTCTGTAGTTTGCTCACTTTTCAGTTCGGTTAAAGTTTGAACTGCAAAGCTAGATTCACTGAGTTTATTTGGGTAACTTTGTATAGAAAAGTAACAGTAACTCCGAGGTAACCTAGTAACATATGGCGTGCCAACCCCCTCGCATCGACGAACACAAAAAGGAAATGCGGGCCGTTCAAGACTCAATGGACGTGCTCAGCGGCAAATGGAAGATTGCCATCATCTCTTCTATCTGCTACTACAACAAACGACGGTTCTCCGATATCTTGAACGACGTCGTGGGCATCTCCAACAAGATGCTGAGTAAGGAATTGAAAGAGTTGGAAGTCAACCAGCTAATCAAACGGACCGTGTTGGAAACCCAGCCTATAACAGTGCAGTATGAGCTTACCGCGCACGGCAAAACCTTGCAAACCATCATCAACAACTTGACAGAATGGGGAATAGCTCACCACCAAAAGATATTCGGCAAATAGCTTTTTGCCTTCTTCTCTAAGCATGGCCAGGCCGCACCAATTGGCCGGCCGTTACATACTGTTGCGTGTGGCTGGTAAACTAGGCAGAGCAGATGGGTTGTGGTGGGGGAAGCTCTGAGGGGGGCAAGCGCCAACGAGGTGGTAGGCGTAAGCAAGCACTGGATGTAGTATTTTCTCATCAACCAGTAGGTTATGTGGCCACCTGCTAGCTTGCAGGCCCAATTCTGTACCAGCGCCAACTCATGTTGAAAAAGCTATTACTCCTGATGGCCGCGGTGCTCGTGCTGCCGCTAACCGGAGCCCACCACGCATCTCCGTCCAGCCTGCCGCCGTTAGATGACTTGAAGATTGTGTTCTTTGGCTCGTCCGTGCCCTTCGGACAGGGCGCTGCCCAAAAATATGGCTACCCGAGCCGCTATAGTGCGCTGCTGACCCAGCGGGCGGCCACCAAGCAGGGCGCACCCTGGACGACGGCCAACATCTCGGTTCCGGGCGACAACACCGTGAAAGTGCTGGCGCGGTGGCACCGCGACTTGCTGCCACAGGGTGGGCGCTATGTGGTGTACGCCTTGGCGCTGGGCAATGAAGGGATCCATGGCGGTGGCCAAGCAAAGTTCGACCAGTTCAAGGCCAACATGCAGGTGCTTATCCAACAAGCGCGGGCACAAGGCTTGGTGCCGGTGGTCACGAACAGCTACACTCGCAACGACTACAACGCCGAGGACTACGCCTACATCCGGCAGATGAACCTGCTGCTGCACACCTGGGCCGTGCCCACCGTAAACCTGCTGGGGGCCGTAGACGACGGACAAGGGCATTGGGCCGAAGGCTATTACGACGACGCCCTGCACCCCAACGACCGGGGCCACGCCGAGCTAGCCTACGCCTGGGTGCCGTCGTTGTTTGATGCGGTGCGGGCGGGCAAGCCGCTGCCGCGCCGACAAACCACTTCAGGTGTTCAGTTACCCCGGCGAGCGAGCCAGGCGCTGCGCTTCGTGCCCGAGGCGCTGGTGCATCCGTTCACTCAGGTTATCAGCTTTCGCGCCACGGCCCCTGGCTGTCTGCTGACGTTGCAGGACAGTCTCGGAACGGGGCGCTTGGACATTGGAGCTGACGGGCAGTTAACGTATTCCTCGGCTCAAACTGGCCGCTTGGCCAGTGCCGGTAGCGTTCAGGACAACCGCTGGCACCAGGTAGTGCTGACTCATTATTTTGCGCGAGGCGAAACGTTCTTGTACCTCGACAGCCACTTAGTGGGGCGCCTGCGCGAGCAACTCCACCCGCGCCAAGTCACGCTTGGTGGTCGTGCTGCCCCGCCTCGCGTGCGGTACCGCAATTGGCTGTTCTATCGGGCGGGCATGAACGACGACGAGGTGAAGGCGTTAGCTGCTGATTCGCTGCTGAAGTCAAGCCTGGAGTTGTATGCGCCACTCGACGGCCGCCGGGGCACAACCGATTTGCTCGTCAACTTAGCCCAGAGCACAAACAGCATTGTGCGCGTGGAAGGGCGTTAACCCCGGTAAGTGCCAGATGCTTGAACTGTAGAGCAACCTTAGTTGTCTGTGGTTGGCAGTGCTCACGCGAAAGAACTCCGCATGTGCGTCATGACTTCTTGCAACCCTTGCGCGATGCTCGTTACCAAGGTAGCTAAAGGTGCTTCCTGAAACTCACCCTGCCACTCATCTAGTTCACTCACGTAGGGCATCAAATGCCAGACGTGCAAGTGAGCTAAACTTGGCTTGAGCGTGTGAGCTGCACTTTTCAACTGGGTTACACACCGCTCTCGTAGTCCCTGCTTAAGTGCTTGTAGCAGTTCCTCGCCGCTTTCAACAAAGGTTTCTAGCATAAGCGTTACGAAAGAAAGGTCTCCTTGGCCTACCTGTAATAGCTCGTCTATCTCATAAAGCGCACTCACGGAGGTAGGAGCTTTTACTGGCTCGATAGGGGGCGCAAGCGCCGCTATGCGAGGAGTAATCCACTCACTTACCACCTGCAACAATTCGGCTTCCTTGAATGGCTTGGTGAGATAAGCATTCATGCCAGCCGCCAAGCATTTTTCCCGCTCGCCTTTAATGGCATTAGCGGTGAGGGCGATGATAGGGGTATCGAGGTGCAGTTGTTGGCGCAGGGCGTCGGTAGCGGCGTAGCCGTCGAGCACTGGCATTTGAATGTCCATCAAAATAACATCGAATGGCTGCTCCTGAGCCAACGCCACGGCTTGCGCGCCGTGTTCGGCTTCGGTCACTTGCACGTGGGCGTGCTGCAAGAAAGTTTTGGCAATCTGCCGGTTGAAGTGGTTGTCTTCCACCAGTAGCACGTGCTTGTACCGTAGCTCTTGGTAGAGAGAGCTGTCGGCTGGCAGCAGTGCCTGGGGCAGCAAATCGGTGGCTGTGCCTACTGGCAAGCGCAGGGTGAACTGCACCTCAGTTCCGTGCTGCTTTTGGCTGGTTACTTGTAGCTCACTGTCCATGAGCTTGACCAGGTTGCGGCAGATTGATAAGCCCAAGCCCGTGCCGCCAAACTTGCGAGTCACGGACGCGTCCTCTTGGCTGAACTCTTGGAAGATGCGCGCCAGAAAAGCAGAATCGATGCCAACCCCCGTATCCGTCACTTGGAATCGTATTTCCGCAGTGCCCTCATCAGTACTGGTAACATCGCACGAAACCACTACCTGCCCTTTTTCTGTGAACTTGATGGCGTTGCCGGTCAGGTTCAAGAGCACTTGCACAATGCGGTGGGGGTCGCCTAGCAGCACGGCTGGCAGTTGCGAAGGGCTCTGCGTACGCAAGGTGAGACCTGCTTCGGCAGCTTTGTAGTGCAGCGTCTGTTCCACTTGCTGTAGCAGCTGCGCCGGGGAGAAGCCAACTTGCTCGAGCACCATTTTGCCGGCTTCCAGCTTCGAAAGGTCCAGAATGTCGTTGATGATAACCAGTAAGTTTTCCGCCGAAGTGCTGATTGCCTGCTGGTAGCTGTTCTGGGTGGGTGTGAGCGGCGTTTTGGCCAGCAACTGGCTCATACCCAAAATGGCGTTCATGGGCGTCCGAATTTCATGGCTCATATTGGCCAGGAAAATCTCGCGGGCCCGCACCGCTGATTCGGCCGCCAGCTTGGCGTGGCGCAAGGCTTGTTCGGTAACCACCCGGTCGGTGACATCCAACCCGTACCCTATAACCAGGTGCAAAGAGCCGTCGGGGTGGAACACTGGCTGCAAGCACCGGTACTGATGCCGAGTTCCTTCGGGGCGGAAGAAGGTTTCCTCATACGTTACCAGGCGGCGTTCGCGCACAGCTTGCTCCAGCCGAGCGTGCCGCTCCTCGGCCATGGCCAGCGGCCGCTTGTTGCGGGCGAAGTACGCAAAGTTGTCTTTGCCAATCACCCACTTACGCACAGCCGGATCTTTTATACCACTGGCATTGACATACAGATAACGGAACTGGTCGTCGAAGATGCCAACGTCACAGGGTAGCTGATCCAAGGCATACTCGTAGAACGTCTGCTGGTCGGTGAGCTGTTTTTCAGCCTGCCGACGCTCGGTGATATCGAGGCCTACGGCCACCACCGAACGCAAAGAGCCATCGGCGGCATACACGGGCCGATAGTGCTGCTGCGTATGCTGTGTCTTGCCGTCGGCGGTTGTGTGCGTTTCCTCCCACAAAACGGCGATACGCGTTTCTAGCGCCTGCTCGAAATAGCGTTGGCGTTGCTCGGCCTGCTGCGTAGGAAGCGGCTGATTTGGGGGACACGCAGCCTGATTCAGTTCACTCCCACACTCCCATAAGGCAGAAGCTGCAACACGACGAGCGTTGGTGAAGCGGCAACTGTGCTCGGCATCGAAAACGGCAAGCTCAATAGGTAGCTCCTGCAGGATGGCTTGGTAGAACTCCTGTTGCGCATCGTGCTGGCTTCCACTGTGGCGCTGCGCAGGTTGTGTGAGCGGTTGGAAATACTGCACGTGTCCCAAGGACCCATCCCCGAGCACCCAATAGTTCCACTCCATCATGTCACCGGCTGCCAGTGCTATTTCTTGCTGGTATCGACTTTGCGTGCCTGCTTGTAGGGCGTGCGCTTGCGAAAGGAACGCCGCCGAATCCTGGAACCGGTGCTGCAAAATTAACGCCGAATCTGCAGCCGGTTTGTCGGCTGTTGTTGTTTGAAGCCAATCGTGGCCGGAAGGATTGGCGGCTACAACACCACCTTCCTTGGTAGTAACAACCACGTGGCCCGGTAGGGCCTCCACCAAGCTAGTAAAGCGAGCCTCCTGAAACTGAGCCTGTGCTTGGGCTTCCAGTAGGGCTTGCTGTAGCGCAGCTAAACGTTCTTCGGCCCATACGCGCCACATCCGCTCGTCGGTGGGGCAAGAAGAAAGACAATCGCCAGTAAGAGATGACGCGACAGCGACAGCCATGCAACTAATAAGTATAAAGTGTATAGTTCACAAATATAAGCAAAGTGATATTGGTAATTAACAATAACATAATGTGTTGAACATCAAACTATTGAGTCATAATCAGTATGATTAATCTAATAAAAAATTTATAAAACACAGGTATGTCATGCTTGTTAAAGAACAATTAAGAAGTAAGTAGTTGGAAAGACTTGTAGCTGACTTCCTGATTGGTAGATATCGACATAGCAGGTAGTGGACCAGCCATAATCTGCTATTTAATTGCCTAGACGTATGCCTCCGTAGCACTGCCGGAACCTGCGTTTATGCTGCTAGGGTAGCGTTCTGTATGGTAAAGACGTTACTCACTTCAACTACCTGTTCCTAACAGATGATGCCATTGGCCTGCTTGGCTAGCCGCTGTAACGCCTGCAACTAACTTTTTGCGTCCTAGTCTTTGTGTTGCCTGAATGCTTGAACGGAAAGCGGGACTCGCTTGCTATCATCGTCTTAAACAAACAATCGTTTCACCTGCACAGTTACTCCTACGCTACCAGCCGCCTCACCATGTCCCAGAGCTCCTTTTTCTTTCACTCCTTGAATAGAGGTATAGGAGCCGAAGACGTCTACCACACGCATCCGGCTTGTCAGATTGCGCAGACCATTCCGTTGGCCCTACGCATACCGGGCAACCCTCACCAGTGGCCGGAGTGCTCGTGTTGCGCAGTGCATCATAACCACCAATCTACGTCCCGTCCGGCGCACACGCTTCGAGTCGCCTCGCCACCTGAGCCGGCGTGAACTGTCTGGCAGCGCGCCAGGTCCGGTTGACAGAATGTAGGTTGGTCTAGACTAGCTCCTTCAACTGTAAGGGTAGTGGATTGCCACTCAAACGCGCACTGAACCTAAAACGAGGGTCCTCGAAGCTAACTGCCTACCTCTGCTGCAGTTCAGCCGCCGAGCGTGCGGTACAAGTCGATGAACAGTAGAAATTGCTCGCGCCGGGTGCCGTTGAGGTTGAGTTACGCTTCGCCACACTGGCCGAACCATCTTTCTTCTATGCGAAAAGAGGCTAGGTCGTATTCCTAATATGTCTGATGTTCGGTTGCTTTCTCAACGAGCAAGGCTCCAATAAGCCAGGGCTTTTCTTGTCTGGATGCCACACGGTGTTGGCGCCTGTAGGTAACAACCGGCGAGAACTGTAGCGCCTGTTAAAGCCCCAGCCCGTCACGTACCAAGTACCTGTTCCGGGACTAGGGGAGATGCCCAGTTCACCTGTGTACCCCACTTCTGAAGTGGTCTTCTCAACAAACAAATCAGGCCTTCTAAACAAAGTCAGCCATTGCCGCACCCTCGACCTTTGTCTCAACGAAACCACTTAACTACTTGGTCATGAGACAAGCTATTCTTCCAGGAGCGCGCCAGCAGGCACTCGGCACCGGCTTCAACGCCACCACTACCGCCACCGACGTCATCAGCGGCATCGACCTGACTGGCAAAATTGCCATTGTAACCGGGGGCAACGCGGGCATCGGGCTGGAAACCACCCGGGTGCTGGCTGCCGCCGGCGCCACGGTCATTGTGCCGGCCCGCGACACAGAAAAGGCCAAGCACAACCTGCAAGGCATTGCCAATGTGGAGCTAGACACGATGGACTTGCTGGACCCCCGTTCGATTGATGCCTTTGCCGAACGATTTCTGGCTTCCGGCCGGCCTCTGCACATGCTGATCAACAACGCCGGCATTATGTGGGTACCCTTGCGCCGCGACCACCGCGGCATCGAGTCGCAGTTGGCCACCAACTACTTGGGGCAGTTCCAATTGGTGGCGCGCCTGTGGCCGGCCCTCAAACAAGCGCAGGGCGCGCGGGTCGTCAACGTGTCGTCGTTTGGGCATCAGATGGCGCCTTTCCACTTCGAGGACCCCAACTTTCAGCACCGCGAATACCACACGCTGCAAGGCTACGGGCAATCCAAGACCGCCAGCAACCTGTTCACCGTGGCGCTGGACCAGCGTGGCCAGGCCGTCAACGTCCGCGCCTACGCCGTACACCCCGGCTCCATCAACGGCACCGAGCTGGGGCGCGAAGCACCCCTCGAGTTGTTCCAGCAAATGGGGTTTTGTGATGCCCAGGGCAACATCCTGCCCGAAGTGGCAGCCACGCTGAAAACCATCCCCCAAGGCGCGGCCACAACGGTGTGGTGTGCTACCAGCCCCTTGCTGAACACCCTTGGCGGAGTGTACTGCGAAGATGCCGATGTAGCCGAACTAGACGAGGGACAAATCGAGCACCGCCCCGACGACCCGTCTACGGCCCGAGGGGTGCAGCCTTATTCGCTGGACGAGGCCAATGCCCAGCGGCTATGGACGCTGAGCGAGGAACTCACGGGTATTTCCTTTCCTGCCAGCTAAGGCGGTATTGCATGACGCATGACTGCGCTTCGGTGATTTTCCGCGTCCTCCGCGGCCATTTCTGCTCTTGTGCGTCGGTGTATGGCGCTAGCAAAGCAGCCGCTACCGTAGTGGTGAAATAGGGGCTTTCTAGCTTGCGACGCGTAAAAGCAGAAGGCACATGGTAGGCCCCGGCATGGCTAGCCACCACCATTATGCGCCAAATCAACTGGAATCAAAACCTAGAAACGCCGCGGTTAAGCAGCATACTGTTGGCAAGCACAGACCAGCCGGAAGGACAGTGAAGCGTGTTGCCTTTTTGCTCAACGAAGACGCAACTTTAGTACAGGTGTCGCACTGCTGATTAACGGTAGTCAATCAAGATAGTGTTTAAATTGGCCGGAGCCTGGCTTGGCTGCAAACGCCCTACGTGCCCGGAGCAGGGCGGTAGTTCTCCGGCCGCAATCGAATTGCAAGCTGCTGGTGCATTGGTTCGCCCGCTGCTTGGTAATCCGCCGAAACTCAACCCGGTGACACTGCACCATGAAACACGAATCAACTTACCTGACCCCGGAAATCAAGCTCTCTTGCTATGAAGACCACTTCTTTAAATCAGATGTGGTATTCGAACACCACATGCTCATCTGGTTTATCTCCGGGCGTACCAAGATTGTGCAGGCCGAAGGTGTGCACCACTTCCAAACCGGCGACATTTTCCTGATTCCGCGAAATCAGCCGGCCACTATTCTCAATTACCCCAAAGACGGCTTGCCCCACAAAACCGTGGTTATGACCCTGACCACCGACAGGTTACGCAATTTTTACAGTCGCTTGGCCGTGAAAGCAGGTAGTGGGCCCGTCGCCAAAATCCGCAGCTTTCGGCGGCATCCGCTCCTGGAAAGTTGCCTGGCTTCGCTGGTGCCCTACTTTGCGGTGGAAGGGCCTTTCCCGCCGGAACTAGCTGCCCTGAAGATTACGGAGGCCATCAGCATCTTGCGTACCCTGGAGCCGGATCTGGACAGCCTGCTCGCCAATTTTGATGATCCTCATAAAGTTGACCTTATCAGCTTCATGGAAAAGAATTACATGTTCAACATGCCAGCCGAAACCTTCGGCCAGCTCACCGGCCGCAGCCTGACCACGTTTAAGCGGGACTTTAAAAAAGCATTCGACACCACCCCGCAACGCTGGCTCACGCACAAGCGGTTGGAGTTGGCGCACTACCAGCTAACTGAGCAACGCAAGAAACCAACGGACGTGTGCTACGAAACGGGCTTTGAAAACCTTTCGCATTTTTCGCACGCCTTCAAAAAGCAGTTCGGCTATTCTCCCTCACAACTGGCAGCATCCTGAGGATTTCCTCACGGAAACGCAGGCACTTCGGGTTGGGTCGGTCAGTTAACTCGGCTATACAGCCTTGCCTGTTCTGCTGTCGGGCCTTTGGTAGAAAGCAGAACCATTACGCTTAGTTTAGGTGCGCTCGAAAACGACAAGGCGCTTAGGCTGGCGGCATGAAGTAACAGCATAAAGCAAACGCACTTTATATAACACTTACCGCATGTACGTTAAAAAGAATTATAGCCTCACGGAAACAGCTTTCTTTAACTCAGGCAAGCACTTGGCTTGGCTTGTGCCCTATACGCTGCTTATTGCGGTGCTCTACCGGTACACCGCGTTGCACCAGTTCAGTATTCCTTGGCTGCCACTTTCCTTGATTGGCACGGCCGTCACGTTTTACGTGGGCTTCAAAAACAACCAAGCATATGACCGCCTCTGGGAAGCCCGAACCGTGTGGGGCGGTATCGTGAATAGTTCGCGCACCTGGGGCTCCAACGTCAACGCGTTTGTGGTATCGGCGGCAGAAGGCACCACCCCTGCAGAAGCACTAACCGAGGCCAAACGGGTGATAATCTACCGGCAAATTGCGTGGCTCTACCTGCTACGGCGGCAACTGCTGGAACCCACCACGTGGGAGCACGTCAGCCAGCCTGGTTTTTACGGGCAGGATGCCCAGCAAAAGCTGCAAAAAATTGGGCTGGGGCTGTTTGGGGAAGACATCACCAACAACCGGGTGCAACGGTATCTGTCGCCGGCAGAGCAGGAAGCGCTGCCCACCTATAAGAATGCGGCCGCTCAGCTCATCGACAAACAGTCCCAACACCTGGCGCGCCTACGCAAAGCCGGCCACCTCGGCGACGTCGAGCACATTGCTTTGCAGAGTATTCTCAACGATTTCTATGAGCACCAGGGCAAAGCCGAGCGGATCAAAAAAACGCCCTTTCCGCGTCAGTTTGCCAGCGTTGGCTTTATGATGGTTTGCATCTTCATTGCTATGCTCCCGTTTGGGTTTTTCTCGGAATTCATCAAAATGGGCGACAATGGCATCTGGGTGGCCGTGCCCTTTGTAGTGCTGATTAGCTGGGTGTACGTGGTGATGGAGCTGGTTGGCGACTACTCGGAAAACCCGTTCGAAGGACTCTCCAACGACGTGCCCATGCTGGCCTTGAGCCGCAGTATCGAAATCGACTTGCTGCAGCAGCTAGGCGAAACGGACCTGCCTAGCCCCATTCAACCCGTTAAGCACGTGCTATTGTAAGCAGGTTGCGCAGCTTTCAGCTTCCAGTACGGCTACGTTCGTACTGGAGCTTGGCCGTGTTCAACGGGTTAGCTGACAGCGGCCAGATGATAGGAAACCAAGTCGTCGATGGGCGCGCGGATGATTTTGCCGACTGCCATGCCGTGCGCAGTGGCTACCTGGGTTAGTGCATCGCGGAAGCTATACCCCACCGACCCCACGCAGTTGAAGGTATAGGCCTGGTAAGCGGGATACTGAGTGATGATATTTCGGAAAAACAGGTCGAATGCTTCCGCTACCAGTTGCTGGCAATAGGTTGCGCTGCTGTGGTCGTAGGCGAACTTGGCGAAGCTGGCCACGAAGCGGTTCGGAAAAGGGTGGTTATAGAGCCGATCCATAATTGCCTCGCGCTCCATGTTGTACGTCGTACGAAATTCCCCTTCCAGGCGGGCGGGCATCTGCCCGCGCAAGTAGTCGCGCAGCAACGCTTTGCCAAGGAAAGCGCCGCTGCCTTCGTCGCCCAAAAAATAGCCCAGCGAGTCTACGTTGTGCGTAATGCGCGCTCCATCGTACACGCACGAGTTGGTGCCCGTGCCTAGAATAGCCGCAAACCCCGGCTCTTGTCCCAACAAGGCCCGCGCTGCCGCTAGCAAGTCGTGGCCCACAAACACGCGGGCTTGCGTGAACACCGCCTGCATAGCATTCACCACCGTCGCGACTTGTAGCGCCGACACCACGCTAGCACCGTAGTAGTGCACTTCCGTTATGGCAGCCGTGGCCAGGGTTGTGGGTAAGTTTTGCTGCAACGAGGCGATAATACCCAGCGTGTCAATGAATTCTGGGTTGTAGCCTTCCGTGTGGAAGAAGGAGCGAGACGTGTGAGCTTCCACTACGCACCATGTGGTCTTGGTAGAGCCGCCATCAGCTATCAGAATCATAGAACAACGGTAAGATAAAGGGGATGGACGCCACCTGGGCGGGCTTAACGAAGTAGCTGCTTTCCTAGCTCCTAACTCTAGACTAGCAGTTGAGCGCTTACAGTGGTGAGACAAATAAAAAGAATTTATTTTCGTTTTGTTATGAAACGAACATTTTTAATGTCAATATTTGCAAACACAGCTGCTCACCACTTCTCGTGATAGGAGTAGCTAGTGCAAACCCTTGGCCGATACCTCACGTGTAGCGGTGCAAAAGCTCCTACCAGCAGATGGGGTCAGTGAACCCAGCCCCGGAAGCTTAGCCTTGTTACACATAGGGCAGTACCACCCTTTTGTCTTACCTCCCAACCACTGGCCCTATGCGCTCCTCCAACTACGACAAGTTTCCCTTCGTGCTGGTAGCGGCAGAGGCTGATGCTTGCCAAATCGGGTGGCCTGCCATTGTGGGAGCGTTGCAAAAAGCGCTGCAAGCAGCACCGACTGTCCCCACCCACCCACTGGTACTAGCCGTGGAATGCTACCCCGGCACCAACCTAAAGCAGCTACAGCAAGAACTAACGCAAGCCTTGCAGCCAGCCCTGTGCCTAGTAGCCGACGACTTGTACCAGCTTCCTGCTGAAATTGACGCGCTAGTGGCCGGCCCGCTCACCGACGACCCCGTGTTTGGCCGGCTCAACGGGCTGACCGTTGCCGATTTTTTCAACCCGCAGCAACTCCAACAAGCGCAAGAAACACTGGCTGTGGCTGCGGGTAAGTTGGTGGTGATAGTGGGCACCGGGGCCACCTTAGTGCATCCAACTCCTGCCGTGGTAGTGTACGCCGACTTGGCTCGTTGGGAAATCCAGCTGCGGCAGCGGCGCAACGAAATTGCCAACTTAGGCAGTACCAACTTCGGTGAGAAGGCCAGCCTGAAGTACAAGCGCGCTTTTTTTGTGGATTGGCGAGCCGCCGACCGCTTGAAAAAGCAGGTGCTGCCCCGCGCCGACTTCCTGCTCGATACCAACGGCCCTGCTGCCCCCAAACTTGTCCGCGGGGCCGACCTGCGGGCCGGGCTGGCGGCGGCCGTGCGGCGCCCGTTCCGGGTGGTGCCCTTTTTCGACCCCGGCCCCTGGGGTGGGCAATGGCTGCGCGAAGTCTGTGACTTGCCCGAGGGCCCAGCGAACTACGCCTGGGGCTTCGACTGCGTGCCCGAAGAAAACTCGCTGCTACTGGGTTTTGGCGAGGCACGCGTGGAAATTCCGAGCATCAACTTGGTTTTTGCGCATCCTCGCGAGTTACTAGGGGAGGCGGTGCACGGGCGGTTCGGGACCGAGTTTCCTATCCGTTTCGACTTTCTTGATACCATGGGCGGCGGCAACCTTTCGCTGCAAGTGCACCCACTCACCGAGTACGCGCAAGACAAGTTTGGCCTGGCTTACACGCAAGACGAGAGCTACTACATGCTGGACGCCAAACCAGACGCGGTGGTGTATCTGGGCCTGAAGGAAAAAGTGGATTTCCCGACTATGCTGGAGGAGTTACAGCGCGCTCAGCAAGACAATGCCGTTCCTTTTCCTGCGGCCAAGTACGTCAACGAGTTTCCGGCGCGCCCACACGACCACTTTCTGATTCCGGCCGGTACCATTCACTGCTCGGGGGCCAATGCCATGGTGCTGGAAATTTCAGCTACCCCTTACATTTTCACCTTCAAGCTCTGGGATTGGGCGCGTCTTGGGCTCGACGGCCGGCCCCGGCCCATCCACCTCGAGCACGGCGCGGCCAACATCGTGCCCGACCGCACCACCGCTTGGGTAACGCAGCACCTCGTCAACCAAGTGGAACCCGTGGGCAGTGGCCCCGGCTGGCGCGAAGAGCGCACGGGGTTACACGAGCGGGAATTTATCGAGACGCGCCGCCACTGGTTTACGGACGTGGTGCCGCATCATACGCACGGCGGCGTGCAGGTGCTCAACCTGGTGCAGGGCACGGAAGCCCTCGTTGAAAGCCCAAACGGTGCTTTCGAGCCTTTTGTGGTGCATTATGCGGAAACGTTTATTGTGCCGGCGGCGGTAGGCGCCTACACCATTCGGCCCCACGGTTCGGCGGTCGGTACGGAGTGCGCCACTATGAAAGCGTACGTGCGCACCTAGTCGTAGAACAGCCAGGCCACAGGTAGGTGGCTAACTTCACTTGGAAAGCCACTTGTAAACCCGCTCAACCCAATGTCTGATTTCCTAACTCCCGACAACGCCGCGGCGGTCCGCGCCCAAACCATTGTGGAAAAGCTGTTGCACACCGGCACTGTGGCTGTTGAGGAACTGGCCACGTTGTTTGGCGTATCGGTGGTGACTGTGCGGCGCGACTTAATGGAGCTAGAGCAGCAGGGCCGCTTACGGCGCACGCACGGCGGCGCCGTACCCCGCGAACCGCTACTCTACGAGCCCTTTCGGTATAATTCCAGTTTTCACGACCAGATAGACCGCAACCTAGCCGAGAAGCGCCGCATCGGGCTGGCCGCCGCGGCGCTCATCCAATCCGGCGAAACCATATCCCTCACGGCCGGCACCACCACCACGCAAGTCACGCGTAGCCTCCGCTCGGAAGCCAACGTGACGGTTGTCACCAACACCGTGAACGTGGCCATGGAACTAAGCCACCGCCACGATGTGCGCGTGTTCGTGACGGGGGGCTTTCTGACGGGCGGCTGGTTTTCGCTGGTAGGGCCCGCCACCACGCAGGCGCTCAGCCAGTTCTTTGTAGATAAGGTCTTTATCGGCGTCAATGGCATCGACGCCCAGAAGGGCCTGACCTCCCTGCACCCCGAGGAAGCCGCTGTAATTCAAGTGATGATACGCCAGGCCAAGCGCCGCATTGTAGTGGCCGACTATACCAAGCTCGGCACAGTTGCTACCTCGCTTATCTGCCCCACCACCGAAGTGCATCAGCTCATCACCGACACCGGCGCCACCGAAGAGCAAGTAGCTCCCTTTCGCCAGCTCGGAATAGACGTGTTGCTGGTGTGATACCTGGCGGCGCGAATCCCCAATTGCTTGGCTTGCCTCCAGCCAGGGAAGGATAGGTGTGCCTTGAGAGTAGGCGGGCCCGTCAGAAGATACCCTGCTTTTATACTTGATTCTTACCGCTCTTACTACCTCGTACTATGCCTCCGCACGCTTCCCCGAGTCCCATCCCGCGCGAACCTAGTGCTGGACCGCACACCCCCGATGCCAACTCAACCGGCAAGGCGGGCTATGTTTACTTGATTGCGGTTGTGGCGGCGCTGGGCGGGCTGCTTTTCGGTTTCGACACGGCCATTATCAACGGCGCCTTGATCTTTCTGAAAAAGGATTTCAACTTAACTGATTCGCAAACCGAGTTGGCCGCCAGCAGCATCTTGTTTGGAGCGGTGGCTGGTGCTGCCCTCGCCGGCTGGCTCACCGACCGATACGGGCGCCGCCGGTTGCTGTTTGGGGCGGCGGCGCTGTTCACGCTTTCGGCGCTGGCCGCGGCGGTGCCGCGCACGCTCACCGAGTTTGTGGTGGCGCGGCTAGCAGGTGGCTTGGCTATCGGGGTGGCTTCGTTGCTGGTGCCGCTCTACATCGCCGAAATTGCCCCGGCTCGCATTCGCGGGCAGTTAGTGACTCTCAACCAATTGGCCATCGTCACGGGTATTCTTTTGGCTTACGTTGCTAGCTATTACCTGGCCGATCTGGGCGTGGCGTCGTGGCGGTGGATGTTTGCGTCGGCAGCCTTGCCTTCGGTGCTCTTCATGGTCACGCTGCTGCTAGTGCCCGAAAGTCCGCGCTGGCTGCTAGGCCGGGGGCGTGACGCTGAGGCGCTGGGTACGCTCACCCGCCTCAACGGCCCCGTGGCCGCCGCCACCGAAGCCGCCGAAATTCAGGCTGCCCTGGTAGCCGAGCGCGGCGAAGAAGCCAACTTATACCAGCCGCGCCTGCGCCAACCGTTGCGTATCGCGGTGGTACTGGCGGTGTTGCAGCAGATTACGGGCATCAATACCATCCTGTACTACGGCTCGATCATTTTCACCGAGCATAGTGGGCAAAGTGCTGCGTCGGCTATTGGCGCCAACGCCCTCATCGGGGGCATCAACTTCGCGGGCACTATTGTGGCGCTGTTCATCATCGACCGGGTAGGACGTAAGCCGTTGTTGCTTGTGGCTTCGGGAGGCATGGCGCTGGCGCTGGGCGCGCTGGTGGTGGCGTTGCAACTGCACGCGCCGGGGCCATGGTTGCTGGGGCTTATCATGCTGTACGTGGCCTGTTTCGCGGTGGGGCTAGGACCGGGCGTGTGGGTTGTGATTACCGAGATTTTCCCGAATGCGGTGCGCGGGCGGGCCGCCTCGCTGGCCACGGTTGCGCTCTGGATAGCCTGCACCTTCATCTCGTTCACTTTCCTGTCGTTGGTGAAAGCCGCCGGACTAAGCGGCGCGTTTGGGCTTTACGCGGTGCTTTCGGCTCTCACCTTTGGGTTTGTGTGGCGGGCCGTACCCGAAACAAAAGGTCGAACCTTGGAAGAAATCGAGCGGAGCTGGCAGTAGCCAATCAGCGTCTACTTACGGATTGTGCTAGGGCACTGTATCACTTAAAATCGTTTTATGAAGCTGACTTTCACTGCCAGCGTTTTGCCCCTGGTACTGCTTCTGGCAGTGGGCGAGTCTCGTGCGCAAAGCGTGCTGAAGTACGTGAACCCCAACATCGGTACGGCGCACAGCCGCTGGTTTTTCTACACGCCCGCGGCCGTGCCCTACGGCATGGCCAAGCTGGCGCCCTCCACCAATGGCCACTACGGCAACCCCTCGGGCTGGGAAGCTGTGGGCTACGACACCCGGCAGAATTCCATTGAAGGATTCGTGCATTTCCATGAGTGGCAGGTGGGGGGCGTAAGCTTTATGCCCACCACGGGCGAACTACGCGTGAAGCCCGGCGACCTTGACAAGCCGGACTCCGGCTACCGCTCGCGCTTCGACCGGAAAAACCAGGTGGCCGAACCAGGCTACTACCGCGTGCTGCTCGACGACTACGGCATCACGGCCGAGCTAACCGCCACCAAGCGGGTTGGCTTTCACCGCTATACGTTTCCTAAAAACAACCAAGCCCACATCATCCTCGACATCGGCAACAAGCAAGGCGAGAGTGGGGAAGTGACGGATGCCAGCATTCGGATGGTGGACGCCACGCACGTGGAGGGCTTTGTGAGCACCTACCCCAAATACGTGCAAACCTACGACCCGGAGGGCAAGGTGACCATGTACTTCTTCGGCGAAATCAGCAAGCAGCCCGCCAGTGTAGGGGCCTTCACGGCCGCAGGCACGCAGGCACAAACAAGTTCGGCCACAGGCAAGGGCGCGGGGTTGGTGCTTAACTATCAAACCAGTGCGCAGGAAAAAATCGAGCTGAAGGTGGGCCTCTCGTACACGTCAGTTGCCAATGCCAAGGCCAACCTGCTGGCGGAAGCCCGTAGCCTAACCTTCGACCAGGCTCGCACCGCCGCCCAAGCTACGTGGCAGCGTGAGCTAAGTAAACTAACGGTGGAAGGCCCCGATGAGCAAAACAAGGTTAAGTTCTACACCGGCCTGTTTCATGCCCTGCTTGGGCGCGGCATTGCCAGCGACGTGAATGGCGCCTACCCGCAGCACGGCGGCCGCATAGGCCAACTAACGGCCAGCGGCCCCGGCCCCAAGCCCGAGTTCATGAATACCGATGCCATCTGGGGTGGCTACTGGAACCTGACGCAGCTGTGGGCGCTATCCTACCCCGAGTGGTACGGCAACTACGTGAACACCCAGCTGCAAGTGTACCGCGACAAGGGCTGGTTTGGGGACGGGTTGGCGAACAGCGAGTTTGTATCGGGGGTCGGGACCAATTTTGTGGGGCTGGCCGTGGCGGCGGCCTACCAGGTCGGCATCCGCAACTACGATGTGAACCTCGCCTACCAGGCCGTGCGCGCCAACGAGCTGAACTGGCGCCACCGCTCGTTTGGCTCGGGCAAGATGGATGTGAAGGCTTTCACCCAGTACGGCTACGTGCCTTTCAAAGAAGCTTATAAGGAAGACAAAGGCGTCTGGTACAAAACCGATTCTACGGGGGCGTACTTCGCCAACTCCCACACTTTGGAGTACAGCTTCAGTGCCTTCGCCGCCGCCCAGATGGCCAAATCCTTGGGTAAAAAGGCAGATTACGCGCAATTGCTCAAGCTCTCCAACGGCTGGAAAACCATCCTGAACCCGCAAAACAAACTCATGCAGCCCAAGTTGGCCGATGGCACGTTCGTGGGCAACTTCAACCCGTTCGAGCCGTGGCGCGGCTTCCAGGAAGGCAACGCCATGCAGTACACTTTTTACGTACCGCAAAACCCGGCCGGCCTTATTGCCGCGCTGGGCCAAGACAAGTTCAACAACCGCCTCGACAGTCTCTTCACGGCCTCGGCCAAAACGGGCTTCGGCGGCGGCAAAGAAATAGATGCTTTTGCTGGCATCAAGGCCATCTACAACCATGGCAACCAGCCTTGCCTGCACATTAGCTGGCTGTTCAACTTTTCGGGTCAGCCCTGGCTAACCCAAAAATGGACCCGCCAGATTTGCGACGATTTTTACGGCACCGAGCCCATTCACGGCTACGGGTACGGGCAAGACGAAGACCAGGGGCAATTGGGCTCGTGGTACGTCATCAGTGCGCTGGGCTTGTTCGACGTAAAGGGTTTCACCGATGCCCGGCCCATTGTGGAGTTAGGCAGCCCTATTTTCAGCAAAGCCACTATTCAGCTAGGCAACCAGAAAAAGCTGGTTATCGAGGCCAAAAATACCTCCAAAGAAAACCGGTACGTGCAGGCAGCAGCGCTGAACGGCAAGCCTCTCGCCAACTGCTGGCTGTACCGCGACGAGCTGATGCAGGGCGGAAAGCTGGTGTTCACCATGGGCAACCAGCCCAACAAAACCTGGGGCACGAAAACTCCACCGCCTTCCGCACAGTAACCCAACCTGCTTCCGGTGTTATCTGGTTTCCGTTCACAAGCCCCAAGGCGGTACTTTGCTTGCTTGTCTGGTGGTATCGTCAGGGGCGCAACGCTAGCCGAAGAAGACGGCAATACCCGCAGGCAGGAACACAAGAGCCACGAGTGTCAGATTCAGGAAAAACAGGCGTCGGTAGCGCTGGGCTCGGGGTGGCCGTGGGTGAGTGAAGGTACCGACTGGGGCTCCCCATAGGGTTAGGATAAACAACGGAACGCCCAGAAACAACGCGCCACTTAAATAATAGGCAACGCCCAAACAGTACCAGTGCAGGACATTGCACCCCACAATTGTGAGCAAGCCGACGCTATTCATGCCAAGCGTTGTGTACAACGCTTTCCAAGCAAATGACTCGCGAGCAGACATAAGCAGCAGTGGGAAGGAAGAAGGAAACGCCTAGCGCAACCGCCCCAATCTTAAGTGAACCTACTGTGTTTGTTGACACGACTATGTAACGGTAAGCCGAGACAGGAAGTGGCAAGCACCTAGCCTTTTGCAACGCGGATGGCTAGGTATTCGGCTCTAAATCTTTCAACCATCAGCAACGCCCCGCTAAGCTAGCTGCTTAGCGGGGCGTTGCTGGTAGTCGAGTTGCCTTACTTGGCTGCTGGATACCAGTTGCGCAGCCGAACATCAATTTTCTTGTTGGCCGAGTTCACGCTTTTCTTGAAGCCGTCTACGTCGCTCAGGCCGTTCTGGCCCCGGTAGTGGTACGGATACACGATACCCGGTTTAAAGGCCAGTACGCCCTGTGCGGCCTGCTGCACGTCCATGGTGTAGGGCAGGTTCATGCACACAAATGCCACATCGATGCCCTTGAGGGCGCGCATCTCGGCAATGTCTTCGGTGTCGCCGGATAGGTACACGTTTTTGCCGCCCAGGTTCAGCACGTAGCCATTGCCCCGGCCTTTGGGGTGCCTCGCGTCGGCATCGTCGGGCAAATTGTACATCGGAACAGCCGACACGCTCATGCCGAGCGTGTCGAGTCGCTGACCGTTGTTGAGGACGCGCACGTGCGCTTTGTGCTCTGCCGGCAACTGATCGGCCACCGCTTTCGGGACCACCAGCAGCGCCTTGCCAACTGAAAGGCCGGCCAGCGTCTTCGGGTCCAGGTGGTCGCCGTGAATGTCGGTTATCAGAACGACGTCGGGCGCAGCTAGTCCGGTATAGGCTTCTGCCCCGCCGTAGGGGTCCACGTAAATCGTTTTGCCGCTCCAGGTGAACACCACGCTGCCATGCGTAATCGGCTGCACCGTGAGCGGACCTTTCTTAGTGGCAATCTGGTCGGCGGCGGCGCGTGGACTGGCGGCGGGGCTGGCGGTTTGGGCCAGCGCCTGAACAGCAGCAGTTAACGCGGCTGTGAGAAGGAGGATGGATTTCATGGATGTCTTGCCTGTTGGATAAAAATGACTGCCGGCTTTTTCCGGTAACGTGGCCTATGGGAAGAGCGGCCACTGAAATTCGGGACAATAACCTTGTTGTCTTGCACAAGTTCAAGTTTGTGCGGCTTTTACAGGGCCTACCGCAACCGCCACGTGCAGAACAAGGTTACTAGCGTGGCTGCGCGTGGCGGCCACTATCGGCTACTTCTGAAAGCAAGTGCGTTGGGTTGGTTAAGCTGCTCTCCGCCACATGCTGTAAATTGCATCGCCCTTGCCATCTGCTTGCATGACTACACCGCTATCCACTGAAATTCTACTTCGTTTGCGTGCCGAAACGCGTCCTTACCACGAGGCCCTCGAGCAGAACCGTTTCAACCAAGCTCTGGCAGCCGGCCTACCAACCTACGAGCTTACCAGCTGGTTTCTGCGGAAGATGTACGGCTTTCTTGTGCCGTACGAAGAGCAGCTCCGCCAGCACACCTGGCCCCCGGCGTGGCAAATAGAACGCCGCTACCGGGCCCATCTAATTCTGGAGGACCTGCCTGCTGCAACTGCTTCTGGGGCCCTGCCACTGTGCCCCGCAATGCCACCGCTGCGCACCTGGCCCGAATTGCTTGGCGCCCTGTACGTGCTCGAAGGCTCGACGCTGGGTGGGCAAGTATTAGCGCGGCAACTAGCCAAGGCAGGCATTTCCACCCGCACCTATTTCAGCGGCTACGGCGACCAAACCGGCCTTATGTGGAAATCCTTCTGCCACCTGTTAGGTGAGGCGGCAACGGAAATTAATCAAGACGAAATCGTGTTGTCGGCCCGCCGCACGTTTCAACATTTAGATGCTTGGCTGAATCACGAATGAGCTACACCGACGAGCACCTGCTGACTTCCGAAATCAACCTAACCAACTGCGACCGGGAACCCATTCACATCCCTGGGTCAGTGCAGCCTTACGGCTTCCTCCTTTGCTTGCACGAGCAAACGCTGCGGATCGTGCAAGCCAGCGAAAACACGTTGGCCCTGCTTGGCATTGCAGCGCCCGACCTGCTCGGGGCAGGGTTGGAACAGCTGCTTTCGGCCGACCAAGTAGAAGCAATTGCGCACTTATACCCTACGCTTGGCGTAACGCCCAAGCTGCTGGGCGTGCGCCTCGATAAAGTGGCTGGTCAGCCGTTCTTCAAAATCATCTTGCACCGCCATGATCAGCTGCTGTGGGCAGAGTTCGAGCCGGTAACCGATGCAACAACCAACGCTCTAGATCTGGGCCAGCTCAACGAAGCGCTGGGGCAGATGCTGTCCGCTACGCGCGTGCTTGAGTTTTGCCAGTACACCGTGGAGCAGGTACGCCGCATCACCGGCTTCGACCGGGTGGCTATCTACCGCTTTGCTGGTGATGAAAGCGGAGAAATTATTGCCGAAGCCAAGCACGAAGACTTGGAGCCGTGGCTGGGCTTGCACTATCCGGCCACCGATATTCCGCAGCAGGCGCGGGCCATGTACCTGAAAAACTGGCTCCGCTTTATTCCTAATGCGTCGTACGTGCCGGCCCGGCTGGTACCCGCCAACAATCCGGCCACCAACCGCCCACCCGACATGACGTACGCGGTGCTGCGGAGCGTGTCGCCCATCCATTTGCAGTACCTGCACAACATGGGCTCGGCGGCCACCATGACCATTTCGTTGATCCGTGAGGGCAAGCTGTGGGGTATGGTGACGTGCCACCACCGCACCCCGCGGCTGGTGGGCTACGAGCTACGCGACCTTTGCCAGTTTCTAGGCAAAACGTTTTCGGCCCTCATCAAAACCAAAGAGCAGTACGACGAGCAGGAGTACCAGCTGCGCATCCGCGAAACGCAGGTGCACTTGCTTGAGCACGTATCGAGCAGCATCAACTTCGTAGACGGGCTCTACCGCCAGCGGCCTACCGTGCAGGACGTGTTCGACTGCGGAGGTGCGGCGGTCTGCTTCGACGGGGAAGTTATTTTGCTAGGCAACACGCCCAGCCAGGAGCAGGTACAGGAGTTGCTGGCCTGGTTGCAGGAGCACGCCCCACAGGAAGTGTTTCACACCGATTCCTACGTCCAGCACAACCCGGCAGGCTTGGCGTTGCGGCCCACAGCCAGCGGCATCCTGGCGGTTTCGCTGGCCGACGCGCCCGGTAACTACCTGCTCTGGTTTCGGCCCGAAGTGGTGCAAACCGTCACCTGGGCTGGGCAGAACACCAAAGCCGAAGTCTTGGCCGACGGCCAAGTGTTTTTGTCGCCTCGCCAGTCGTTCGAGGCGTGGAAGCAGTTGGTGGAAAGCACCTCTGCTCCTTGGAAACCCATGGAGATTGAGGCCGCTAAGGAAATCCGCTTGCACATCTCAGACGTACGGCTGAAAGTGTTCAACGAATTGCAGGCCCGTGCCTCTCGTCTGAGCCAACTCAACATCGAGCTGGAGCGCAGCAACGACGAGCTCGACTCCTTTGCTTACGTGGCTTCCCATGACTTAAAGGAGCCGCTGCGCGGGATTCACAATTACTCGCTGTTTCTGCTCGAAGACTATGCCGATCAGCTCGACGCCGAGGGCGTGAGCAAGCTGCAAACCTTGGTGCGGTTGAGCCAGCGGATGGAGAGCCTAATCGAGTCGTTGCTGCAACTATCCCGCGTTGGTCGGCAGGAGTTGGTAGTGGACGTTATTGATATGAACGAGTTGCTGATTGAGGTGGTGGACTTGCTGGCGCCACGCTTCGAGCAAACCAACACCACCGTGAACGTGGCGCACCCGCTGCCCATCATCCGCGGCGACCAAGTGCGGCTACGTGAGGTGTTCAGCAATCTGCTAACCAATGCGATGCGCTACAGCGACCGACCCGACAAAGTGGTGGAAGTCGGGGCGGTGTCCACCGAGGAAGCTGGGCAGAAAGAGTTTGTCAACCTCGACGATTTTCATGTCTTTTACGTACGCGACAACGGCATCGGCATAGACCCCAAGCATCACTCCAGTATCTTCAAGCTCTTTAAGCGGTTGCACGCACAAGACAAATACGGAGGAGGAACGGGCGCTGGCTTAGCCATTGTCAAAAAAATGGTTGAAAAGCATGGCGGCGCCCTGTGGGTCGAATCGATCAAGGGGGAAGGTGCTACCTTTTATTTCTCGCTCTCTAAACACTTGTAAAGTGTCTGTTTTCCCACTCAAACCCATCCTCGTTGTGGAGGATAGTGCCGAAGATTTCATGGCTATCAGCCGTGCCTTCCGCAAGCACGCCCTGCGCAACCCGGTGCTACGTTGCGAAGACGGCGACCAAGCCCTGGAATATTTGCAAGGCTACGGCAAAGCCGCGGAATGGCCTCTGACGCTGCCCGCCATCGTGCTCCTCGACCTGAACTTACCGGGTACCGACGGGCGAACGGTGCTCGGCAAAATCAAGCAAGACACTCAGCTGCATTCCATTCCCGTCATCATTTTCAGCACGTCTTCCAATGAGCGCGACATTGAAGATTGCTACGAGTTAGGAGCTAACACCTACCTAACCAAACCGATTGAGTACGCTGCCCTAGAAGAGAAAATTCGCCTGACTATCCACTACTGGCTGGATGCGGCGACCTTACCGTTTGCCAATTAGCTACATAGTGAAAAAGATTTTACTCGTTGATGACAACGAGCTCGACCGGGTACTTTACAAGCGGTATTTAAGCAGACAGCAGCATTATGAGCGAATGGAGCTCTACGAGGCCGCTTCGGGAGAAGAGGCGCTGGCGCTGTTTGAAGCCGTGCAGCCGGATTGCGTGCTGCTCGATTTCAACTTGCTTGATACGGACGGCTTGACGCTGTTGCACGAACTCAAGAAGATGGCGCCGGAAAACCTGTGCGCGGTCATGATTACGGGGGGGGGCAGCGAGCAGCTTGCGGTGGGAGCTCTCAACAACGGCGCCTTGGATTATCTGGTGAAGCAGCAGTTCGACCAAGAACTGTTGTGCAAAACCGTGGTGCACGCCATCGAGAAAAACGAGTGGCGGCAGTACATGGCGCAGTATCACGCAGAGCTGAAGAGCGTCAACTACCAGTTGCGAACCTCCGTGGAGGAGCTAACCACTGCGCGGCAGCAGATTCATCAGCAGAATACGCTGCTCACCCAAACCAATCGGGAATTAGCATCCACCAACCAAGAGCTGGCCCGCACCAACGCCGACTTAGACAATTTCGTGTACGCGGCGTCCCACGACCTGCGGCAGCCGGCCAATAATCTGCGGGGCTTATTCGAGGAGTTGCGCGGCGCGGCCACTATTTCAGACCCAGATGCTGCCCAGATGTGGCGGCTATTCGACGAGTCGTTGCGGGCGCTAACTACCACCATCACCGACCTAGCCGATGTGGTGCAGGTGGCCCGCCAGCCAAACGAGCAAGCCACTGAACTGGTGGCGTTCGAGGATATAGCTGCGCAAGTCTTACAAACGCTCCATCCTGAAATTCAAGCGGCCCACGCGGTTGTCGAGGCGGATTTTTCTGCGCTACCGGAAATAGCTTATGGCCGTAGCAACCTGCGCACGATTCTGGTTAACCTAGTGAGCAACGCCCTTAAGTATCGGCACCCCGACTGCACGGCACGAGTACAGATTCGGAGCTACCTCGCCATGAATCAGCCCGTGTTGGAAGTGCAGGACAACGGCCTCGGAATCGACCTGCAACAGCACGGTAACGACTTGTTCCAGCTGTTTCGCCGTTTCCACCCGCAGGCTAACACAGGCACCGGGGTCGGCTTGTTTCTGGTAAACCGCCTAGTTCAGGCCCAAGGTGGCCACATTGATGTCGATAGCCAACAAGGAGAAGGCACTACGTTTCGGGTTTTTTTGCGCAGTGTGCAGTAGCCGCCAACTACTTAGGTGGAGCCTGAACCGGAAGTGCGCTCGGTACAGATAGCCCTCGTTGCAGCACCTGCTAGCTTGCGCTACATAGCGTATGTAGCACGGCATAGCGGCAAGAAGAAGGCAAGCGTAACACCATAATAATGCCCTGGAGCTTGGTTCTTCGGGGCATTGCTATGTTGTTTTGGAGGGGTTTCGGTAGCTTTGGGTAACCACTTTTCTATGCCTACTACCGGCCACTCTGTCTACTTCGAAAACGCGGTTGGACGCATCACCGAAGACCCCCATGGCTACGCCTTTGTGCACTATCATGATGTGCCGCGCCAACTGATAGAATTACGAGCGTTGCTCACTCATTTGGGGCAGTTGCTGCTACGCCGTAATTGGCACCGTGTCCTTATTGACATGCATCAGATCAAACCGCTGTCGGAAGACGAAAAGGCCATGCTGACCGCCGAATGGTATAGTGGCAAAATTGCCCGACCGCAGCCGCTCTGTACGGTTTTTTGGATGGCCAAAGATGTAATTGCCCGGCTCTCAGTGCACGAGATGCAGATTGAAGCGCGCAAACACCAAAACGAATCCACTGCTTTTGCAACTCTGGCAGAAGCTCGTGCTTACCTGCTAAATTGCTAGCTTGGTAGTTTCGGCGCGAACGAATCAGGTTCCTGGCTACTGAAGTCCGGGAGCAGGTGGTTGCTTGGTGGCATAATGCGGAAAAACGTGCTGTAGCGGCAAGTGCCAGGCAAGCAAAGCAAGAGCCGCCCGTTGCAAAACAGCATGCTGCTGCCCAATCAAGGCTACTGAGCTATTGGCTTCAACGTATGCAAGCAGCTTTATGTCCGGGAAAGCCTCGTTCTACCTTGCGGCTAGTATCCGCAATAAGGTGGGCTTAGCCGGACTGGCGGGTGACTTGTGTAATGGGGTAGCAGCAGGAGGCCGACTAGACGATGGCTTGAAGAGGCCATACCGCTGGTTGGCTACGCCGAGCACAAAGAAAATCGTCATGCCGAGGAAGATCCGCTGAAGAATGCCCAAACCTTTCGGCTGGAGAGGAGTAGTGGTTGGGGTCATAGAATAGGAGTGAGAGGCAGATTGTAAGTATAGCAAACCGTCGCCACAAATTGATGCTATTGTATCTAGTAATTTTCATAGGTGGCAGTAATTGTACTTCATTTTATAAAGACGTGCTTTTTGCTAGCAGGTCTGTTGTTGAGCCCTGATGGCATTAAGCAGTTGAAAGCCCTAGCAAATACTAGGGCTTTCAACTGCTTAATGCTACCTACACGCACATGCGTGGATACTGTGCTAGTGCTATGGCATCCCCTAGGACTATAGTAGGCTAGCGCTTTAATTCCTGTAGCAACCAACCGTTGGTTTCTGAACCGGCTATCTGGTCCACCGTAGCCAGGAAACCGAGCGTGGTGCTGGTTTTTTGCGCCGCCGTTTGGGCCATTATTTTCAGGAACGTCTCGGTTCCTACCCGGCGGTGCAATGCAGCTAGGATGCCAGTGCCTTTGTTGTAGATAACGCGCCGATACATTGGAAAGGGATGCTTGTAGCGGTTGAAGCCCCACAGGGGAGGCGCCCCAGCCGCCGTTTCCGCTAGGCGTGCGAGTTCTGCTTGATACCCGGCTTCGTCGCCCTGGGCTTGGATATACAACAGGCTTGAGTACGTGGCAAATGCTTCGCTGAGCCAGCCGTTTTCATCGTGAAACGAGCCGTAAGCCCACCACTTGTGGCTGATTTCGTGGGCTACTATCAAGGCATCCCGTTTATCGGTCACGTCGAACGTGGAGTAGGTGATTACCGTGGCGTCGGCTAGCAGCCCATAAGCAGCGTTGTTGGTACCCGGCAGGAAAATAGTGAACTGCTTAATAGGGGCCTCCCGCCCGATGGTGCGGTTGTAATACGCGACGACAGCTTCGGTCTGGTGGAGCAGGAGCGTGTCCACTCGAGTGAAGGCCACGCCTGTTTTCACCAAGGTAATGGGGGATGCCGTGGTGGAAACTGTTTGGTAGAATTGTCGGGCAATTAGGGCGGTGGGTTCAATGGCACTTGTGGTACCGCGAAACACCCACTGCCCAGGCCGGGGCCGGTGAGCGGGCACGGTACTGCGTACCTGATAATCGGGGGGCACCTGCACTGTCAGTTCGTATTGCACCAACTCATACTCGCCGTAAGGCCGGAATGGAAGCCAATTGCTGTGGCCGCTAAAGACGGTAACATGGTCGGTGAACTCGCCCTTGGTCATGGTGCCCGCATACGTGAGCTCAATCCAGCGCGCTCGGGGTGAGCGGGACGCATAGCGTATCTGCAGGCGGCGCACGGTGTCACTGGCGTAGGGAACTATAGTGACTCGCTGCTGCACGGCATGCGGACTACGCACGCGGTGCAGCGTAAAGGCTCGATTCAGATGCAGCAGCACCTGAGTGGTGGTATCGGCTGCGGATAAGGCAAAGCGGTAGCGGCAGGAAAACGCGTGGGTTATCGGATCAACTTGCAGGTGTACCTGCACCTGGGGTAGGGCAGAGGACGAGGGGTGAGCGCCGACCACCGTGTTGGGAGTTGCACCCATCAA
This sequence comes from Hymenobacter tibetensis, assembly GCF_022827545.1. Taxonomy (NCBI): domain Bacteria; kingdom Pseudomonadati; phylum Bacteroidota; class Cytophagia; order Cytophagales; family Hymenobacteraceae; genus Hymenobacter; species Hymenobacter tibetensis. Next base: position 46,557 of record NZ_CP094672.1, on the reverse strand, counting down.
GCAAAAAGGGCAGAGGCATAACACCAGTAGGTAAGACAAGAATGGTAATGGCCGCATGAGCAGGAAAACGCGTGGATACATAAGGAAAAGTAGGGGTACCTGAGTGGTCCAAATCCGGACAATCCAGGTGGTTTGCTCTCAGTAGAGGGCTATTGGCGTGCCAAACCGATAACGTGTTTATCTAGAGTGGCTTATCGGAAAGAAAGCTGATAGTAGCCGGTGCTGATGTGTTCGTTGCTGGACACGTGTTCAGTTTCGGACGAGTGTTATTTGCCTGAACTACCTAGGACCAACTGCAGGCTGTTCAAGCGGACAGATAGGGAATCCGGCAGATGCAACATTGCTACATATACCCAACTGTGCGTACCTTCGCTTTTCATCAGAGGGGTAAGCAGAGTGCATAAAGAAGGTAAAATTGCAGCATGGTGGCTATTTGTGTCGTTGGTTCGGGTGGTAGTGCTCGAGGCTACTATGTTGCGTCTTCGCTCGCATCAGCATAATTACTTTCTGATTCTCACCGATCAGGAAGGTTGGCAAATGGCCAAGGGACTCAGTGTTAAGCTAGAGTAAAGGCCCCGGCAAGACGACCGTTTTGCCAACCAAGCGGCGCGCCAAAGTATAGTAGGTCTGCGCCACCTATTCTGCCGCTCTCAAGTAGGTAGACACAACCGAACAGCTCTCGCTACAGGCTTGTATGGCCGTAGTTTCCTCGTTTTTTCCACACCTATGCTCCAGTATTTGCAGTTGCTTTTCATTTCTTTCTTCCTGCTCGCCGGCTCCGTAGTAGCCGCGCCCAGGAAGGCTTTTGTGTTCAATGGTCAGTCGGTGGCCCCCGGCCGGAAGGTGTCCACGCTGCTGCACATAACGGACGGGCGAGATAGTACCGTGGTGCCAGTCACGGTTTTCCACGGCCGCCGTCCGGGGCCCGTATTGGGTGTTATTGCGGGCGTGCACGGCTACGAGTATCCGCCGATTCTGGCCGCGCAGCAGCTGGCCCGCGAACTCGACCCAGCGGAGTTGCAGGGCACAGTGCTGCTGGTGCATCTGGCCAATGTGCCTAGCTTCCTGGGCCGTCGCATCCACCTGAACCCGCAGGACAGCAAGAACTTGAACCGGGTGTTCCCCGGCAAAGCCGACGGCACCATCACCGAGCGGCTGGCCTGGCGCCTGAGCAACGACGTTATTGGGCGCTGCACTCACGTCGTGGACGTGCACGCCGGCGACGCCCTCGACGATCTACGGGCTTACGCCGGCTACTACAACTATTTTGATACGCCCGCCCTCTCGGAAACCGGCCGACAAATGGCGGTAGCGCTAGGCTTTCCGTACGTGATACAGTTTGGCAACGAACCATCCCTAGCTGCCCAGCCAGGGGTGTACTGCTCCCGTGAAGCTATCAAGCGGGGCATCCCCGCCGTCGACATCGAGTGTGGTCGCCTAGGGTTGCCGGAGCCGGAGGCAGTAGCGCAGATCAAGCAAGCCCTGCACCGACTGCTAACTCATTTGGGCATGACGGCCACCCAACCCACTGCTGCCACCCAGTCGTTGCTAATTACGCAGCGCACTACCGTCACCAGCACGCACACCGGCTTTTTCTTCTCGCAGGTAAAAGCCGGCGAGCTGATTCACCGTGGTCGGCAGTTAGGCTACCTCACTGACCTGTTCGGCAATCAAGTGGCGGAAGTGGTGGCTCCCGTAGATGGTGTAGTGCTCTACATGACGGCTACTCCGCCTATCACCGTAGGCGAAAATCTGTTCAGCATTGGGAATGTGCCTCGGAGCGAGCCTCAACGGAAGTAGGCCTTATCTGTGGTAAAAGCGCCAAAACCAGTTGTAGCAGCTATAGCACTAGCTTTCTTAACTTGACTGATAGTGGCTTCATGCTGTAGAAGTCGTTATCTGTCAGCTAAATACGGTGTGCATAGAGTGTGTCACCAGTCTAGTCATTCTTCTTCCTGGCCGCGACGAATACTGTGCTAATAAGAGCAAGACAAAACGGAAATTTGGTCGGTAGCTCTTTTTATAATGATTGTATTAAATTAATTCAGTTTAATTTTTCTAATAGTGAAGCTTTATGTATACATTAGAGCTCCAATGAATTCCATGCTTAGTGCCTTTTCTCTTGGTGTGTACACTAAGTATGATATGATCCGGCTGTAAGGATTGTTCTAGCACCAAAACGCCCGCCTCTCAACAGGACAGGGCGTTTTTGCTTTTAGTAGGGTGGTCCTTATGCTCCTAGTACTACCGTGTCAGGCAACATCTAACTTACTATCGAAAGCCACCAGTTGGATTGGGGGTAAGTGAGGAAGGCCAAGATTTGGGGAAGCCTGACCTAGCTCTATGCACCGGTAGCCCTGGCCAGCGAGGCAGCCCGCCACATCTTGGTTGCCAAAAGACCTAGAAAGTAGTTAGTGGGATTGAACTCAGGTGGTAGGCGGCACTAGGGCCACGACTATCTGGCGAATAGCATGCAGGTCCACGGCGGGGCAGGCACCCAACTCCTCGGAAACGGTGGCCGTTGGCTCGGTGGCCCCGAACAGGGCGCGGGTGAAGCGCGGATACAGCAAGTGGGCTAGCAGTTGCTCTGCTTGCTGCTCACTCACAGCCTCCGATACGCTGAGTTGGGCTTGCAGGAACCGAGCCACCCGCTCCTGCACATTCTCGAACATGGCCTCGTGCAGGCGCACTGCTCCTTGCGGAAACCGCTCGGCTTCAGTAATGGCAAGGCGGAACAGGCGCAAGGGTTTGCTGGACAAGATGGTTTCAAGGAAGCGGGCACAAAACAGCACCAGCGCCTGCTCTACGTCGGGGGCGTAGTCGGCCGGTTCGCGCAGGTGGTCGAGCTGCAAATCCAGCACCAAATCAAACACGGCCAGAAACAAGTCTTCTTTGCGCACGAAATGGGCGTACAGCGTGCGCTTAGTGGTACCAGCGTGGGCCGCAATGCGGTCCATGGATGCCCGCTCGAAGCCGGATTCCAAGAACACCGCCTTGGCAGCATGTAGCATGTGCGTCCGCAACTCGGGCCCGCGTCTGACTATTTCTTTCATGTTGACAATCTAGCTCCATTACGCTGGCTAGTGCAAAAATCGGATTTCCCCACCGGATCCACACTATTGGCCTTCGTGGGCGCCATTCATCAGACTGGTACGCCAACTTTTTTACCGGACAGCATTAAGTATACTATACGGTATAGTATATTTGTGTCAGCATTTCAATTCATTCAGTTTTATCCCACATGAAAATCGTTGTAACTGGTTCAGTAGGACACATTAGCAAGCCTCTCACCCAAGCCTTAGTTGCTCAAGGCCACGCCGTAACGGTTATCAGCAGCCAGCCGGATCGGCACGCTGATATCGAGGCGCTAGGAGCAAGGGCCGCCATTGGTTCTCTCGAAGACCCGGACTTTTTAACCACCACCTTCACTGGTGCCGATTCCGTGTACGCCATGGTGCCACCTGCTATGAGTGCCCCCGACGTACTGGCCTACTATCGTAGCCTGGGGCACAGCTACGCCCAGGCTATCCAGCGGGCGGGGGTTCGGCGGGTGGTGCACTTGAGCAGCTGGGGCGCAGATTTAAGTGAAGGCACGGGCTTCATTCTTGGGTCGCACCAAGTGGAAGGCATTCTCAATGAGCTGTCTGACGTGGCCCTTACCCATCTGCGGGCGGGTTCGTTTTACTACAACTTGTACGGTTTCGTGGGCATGATAAAGCACGCCGGCTTTATTGCATCCAATTACGGCGACGAGGACGTGGTGGTACTGGCCGCCCCCGTGGACATTGCCGCCGCTGCTGCCGAAGAACTGACCACCACTACTACGGGTATAACTGTGCGTTACGTGGCCAGTGATGAGCGCACGGCCACCGACATTGCGCGGGTGCTGGGCCAAGCCATCGGCCGGCCTGATTTGAAATGGATAACTCTATCTGACGACCAAACGAAGCAAGGGCTGGAACAGAGCGGCCTACCAACTCACTTGGCCGCTAGCTACGTCGAGCTGGGAGCCAGCATCCACAATGGCGCCATGCGGCAAGGCTACCTACAGAACCCGCCCCGGCAGCTAGGCAACGTCAAAATCGAAGACTTTGCCAACGAGTTTGCAGCGGCATTCTAGGCCGCATTCATAGTTGCTTTCTCCCATCCCTTTCTCTCTTTACCACCACACAATACACTCGACATGGAAGCTGCTATAAACCCACTCACATTGCCGGAAAAGAACATCCACAGCCCGTTCAAGGATATGCGCATGGGGCACATTGGCCTCTGGACCACCGACTTCGAGGGCCTCATCAACTGGTATGTTGAAAACCTTGAATTCCGGTTGATTCGCCAAGTGGACCTGGGCCATTTGCAGCTGGCTTTCTTGGCCCCCGCCACCGACGACAACTTTTGGCTGGAAATACTGTGTAACACATCGGCCAACGAGACACCGGCGCCGGCTCAACCAGCTACAACGGGGTATCTGCATTTTTGCCTCGATGTCGATAACGTGGACCAAACGTTGGCGGCACTACACCAGCGTGGCATTCCTACGGTACGGGGGCCGTTTGATGTGCCGCCGATTGGCAAACGCTGTGGTTTCATAACGGACCCGATGGGCAACCTTATAGAATTCGCTCAGGATATTGCCTAACCTAGTGCTCACCTGCCAGCGGCGGCTAGCCAGCCGGTTCTGTGGCGTGCGTCCTAACTGGAATACTCGTGCAGATCTTCACGCCGATGGGTTAGGAAGCCCTTCTGCTGATACCACTTGCCTTGCGGAGTAAGTACGTTTTATAAAAACTCGGGCAGGGCCACCGCCGAATCAGCGGCCGTAACCGTCTGCTCGGGCTCGTCTTTGAATGCTACCGGCAAGCAGCGGCCAGGCCGCTTCCATGCGCACGATAAGGAAGAGCGTTTGGAGCCGATACGAAGTGCTTTTGCAAGCATACAGCGCGACACAAGTAGGCAGTATGGCCTGCTTGTGTCGCGCTGTATGCTTGTGTTGCCAGGCTAGTTCATAGGCGTAAGGCGCAAGCTTGCTACGTGAAAATGTCCGTGACTTTGCCGTAGATTGGCTGCTATGAAACGACTAGCAGTGCTTTGCGTGGTGGCCCTATCAGCTTGTGGCAAGACAGAAACCTTTCGGTACCCGGTGGTGGTGACAGCAGAGAAAGCCGCCATTTACGTGCAGCCCGACACCTCGGCCTATACACGCATCATGTTCGCCAAGCGCGGCGACACGCTAGATTTAAAAGCCGGGGCCGTCAACGGCCTCTACACGGTGGCTCCCAAACCAGGTGGCGAACTTTTCCCCAAGCATAGCGCTAAAGGGTTCATTGACAGCCGGTTGGTGCAAGTTCCGGATTCCACCCTGCGCGCCGCCGAGGACCCCGCTTTCCCACGCGGCCGCAGCGCTGCCCGAAAGGAATAGCACCCAGTACTGCTGTATAAGAGCACCGAGGGCTACTGCAGAAAGGGGCACAGAATACTTGCTTGGCAACGGCTCGCTGTGCTTCCGTGTGCGCTTTGTCTGACAACCCAAGCCTTATGGCGGCACTATATTGCCCGCTTGTTTCCATTTGGTGCAGCATAATCTACACCCTGTCCGTTGGCCGCCTTATGGCTTGAAACGAATAGAGGACTCGCGAATCAGTAGGTGTGGGGTCAGCAATAGTTGCGTCACACTAGTGCTTTTCAAGGGGTCGCCCAAAGCGGTTAGAAGGGTGACGATGATGTTTTCGGCCATGGCTTCTATGGGCTGGGCCACCACGGTGATAGGGGGAGAGTACAGCCGCGAAAGGTTGCTGTCGTCAAACGAAACCACGGCCATGTGCTTGGGTATGCTACGGCCCAATCGGTTGAGCGCTTCCAAGCCGTGCACTCCTAGGTAATTGGTGGCAAACAACACGGCATTGCAGGAAGGATTCGCCTGGAAGAAAGCCTGAATCTGACTGACAACCTGCTCGGGCTCCTGCGTATAATCAACGGTATGCACGAGCGCCGGGAGGTTCTGCTCTTGCAGCGCCTGTAAGTAGCCTTGCCGGCGCGCCAGCATTTGCTGCTGCTCCGACTGCAGGGAAACCAAGGCAATATTCTTGAAGCCTTGGGTGAGCAGGTGCTGGGTGGCCTCGTACATGCCAGTGGCGCCATCCACCACCACGGCATTGGCGGATACGTCCGGCAGCATACGGTCGAATAGTACCACGGGCTTGCCGCTGCGCACCAGAGAGCTTACTTCAGACCCAACACCCTCCGGCAAAGCCAAAATGTAGCCATCAACGTGCCGCTCCTGAAACATAGTCAACAGTCCCTGGGCCTTGGCTGGGTCGTTGTTGGTGCTGCAATAGATGATGTGGTAGCCGCGAGCCAGCGCTTTTTTCTCGATTAGGCGGGCTACCGTGGCAAAGAACGGATTGGCAATGTCTTCCACCATCAAGCCAATAACATTGGTCTTGCCGGTGCGTAAGCTTTTGGCAAGTTGGTTCGGTTTATAGCCTACTGATGCCGTGTACTGCTGCACTCTGTCGGCTAGCGTATCGCTGATGCGCATTTCTTTGGCTTTGCCATTGAGCACCAAAGACACGGTGGCAATGGACACATCCAAATGCTTGGCAATGTCGTGAATCAAGATTTTCTTCTTCAAAGCCCAGTTATTTTACTGACGTTTCCTGCTTTTCTTCTTCTATGCTAGCTCTCGCTTAGGCTGAGTAGCTGCCCTAGCGTGAGGCTGCAAGGTCAAGGCTTTAGCACCATTTGCTGTTCTAGCAGCTTGATGAAGTAGCCGCCCACCACTGAGCGGGCCTGAAAGCCTACCTGTTTGGCATCAGTGGTTTCGTGCCAGTCGGTGAGGGGCACGCGGGTGGGCGAGTCGTTGGCAAACTGCCAGATAGGCTTGATTAGCGCCTGAAAATCGGCCGGCTTATCTGCCATGGTGGCCGTCCACATAATCCAGTCAGATTTCGTGTAGGTCTTGCGGCTGTCGAGCGGGAGGCCGTAGCGCTGCTGCTTGGTGAGGTAATACGCTAGTTCCTGCTGGGCTATCTCTTTCGGAAACACATGCAACCCGAGCAGCTTGTCCCACACCATGTTGTACTTCTGGCTCCACGAACCAGGCGTTTTGTCGAAGGTGAGGGCATAATGGTCGCCCGTGTTCGACATGGCTATCCAGCGCTTGGCGTAGTCGCGAGCTAGGGCCGTGTACTCGTCGGCCGTTTTCTGGTCGCCGAGTTGCCGGGCCATCTGGCCGTAGCAGGCAATGCCCATAATGGCCTTCACCGACAAGTTCACATTGCGGGCCAAGTGGCCGGCAAAGTCGTCGGTGCTGAGCTGGTTGGCCGGGTCGAAGCCGTCGCGTTTCAAGAAGCCAACCCACTTGGTGAGAACGGGCCAGTGTTGGCGGGCGAAGTCCGGCTTGCCATCCATTTTGACGGCGGCGGCTGTTAAGATGAGCATGTTGCCGGCTTCTTCCACCGGCATGTCCTCGCCGTACTTCTGGTCGTTGGCCAGCGGGTAAGTACCCAAATCGTGGGCCGGGAAGTCTTTCTTCCAACGCCCCGACTCACTGTACTCGAAAATAAAGCGCAACAGGCCCTTGGCCAACTCGTTGTTGTAGAGCAAAAACAGCGGGGCCGAGGGGTACGTCACGTCAACCGTCCCAATAAAGCCCCCGGAAAAATTCTCTTTGGAAAACGTCAGCACTCTGCCCTTAGGGCCGGCTACAATCTTGTGGGCGGCAATGGTCTGGCGGTAGGCTAGCTGGCAAAGGTCAGCGTATTCTTTGCCGCCGGCTGCCTGGGCATCAGCGTACAATTTCTTGTCGAAAGCGGTGCTTTTCTGGCGCAGGCGGGCGTAGTCGGCTTCAGCAGCTTGCAGCACCTTGGGCATGGTGGTGGCGGGGTCGCGCCGCCACCAGCCGCGCAGGTTCTGGCCGAAGTACTGCACCGAGTACACGTCGTCGTATCCGAGCAGTAAGTGCCGTTCGGTGACTTTGGTTACTGCTCCTAGGTCCAGCACTGCCGCTAAAGCCACCCGCTGGGCCTGGCCGCTGAGCGGCTTGGCGGCGGCGGGAGTGGTACCGCTTTTCGCGAAAGCACTCCTCAACATCTGGGGTTCTCCCGTAGTCAGCCGAGCCGGGGCCGGGGCGGCCAGGTAGGCATGGCCCCAGTCGATGCGGGCGTTGTCGCCGGCCTGGCCCAGCACAGCTTGCTTTGTGGTGCCGACTGCCTGCCAACTGAAGGTGCCGGCCTTGCCTGTTTGGGTCGTGACGGGCTGGTAGCCGGTGTTGGCGGCCAAGCTGCCGCTTTCCGTGAACAACACCTGCACAGGGTGGGCCTTGCCATCGGTGGAAGTGGCGGTAAAGGTGACGTAGCTCACGGGCCGGGCCACCACTTCGAGCTCATCGAGCAGCAGAGGGGAGAGGAAATTTACGCTTAGCTGCACGGGGCCAGCCACAAACTGGTAGGTGGTCTGTGTGGCTGTCACGGCTACGCTGGTTTGCTGAGCGACAGGCGGCGCCGGCGGTTGCGGCAGGGCTTCGTAGAGCCCCGCGTCAAGGTATTCGCCGCCCACGTGACTGTTGGCGTGCATGGCCAGCACGTTCTCGCCCTTGCGCAGGGCCTGTTGCGCCTCGGCGGGCACATCGAAATACTGGTAGCGTCCGTTGGCGCCGGGCTGGCGCGTGAGCAGCACGCCGTTCAAGTACACTTCGGCCCCATCATCGTGCTGTAGCAGCACTTTCAGTTGGCCGGAAGTGGCTGGGTTGGCAACCTGCACAATTCGGCGCACCCAAATGTCGCCGCCTTCCCAGTTGGTACCGCGCAGGGTTTTGTTGTCGGTGAAGGGGGCAGGGCCGGTTTGCCAGCCAGTCGCTGCGAAACCTGGTTTTTCCCAGCCTGCTGCCGGCGTGGTTAAGGTGTACTGCGCTGTGTAGGGCTGCTCTTGCACTGTGGTAATCAGGGCGCGGTAGTGCGGAGCAGGCTTGCCCATAAACTGGTAGGCTTTGCCGTCGACGCGCACCACGCCTTCCAGGCTCAGCGCTTCCCCGGTCCAGTGCCGGGTGGGAGCCGCCGTTAGCGTATCGTTGAACGTCCATACGCTAAAAAAAGGGTCGTGCGTGACGAGTGGGTACGCGGGGGGGCGCAGCGCTTGGGCCAGCACGCTGCCGCCACTGAGCCCTGCGGCCAGTACTAAGGAGAGGAATTTGTTCATACTTGGGAATTGGATAAGTAAGCAAGGCTTTGGGGGGAAGCCTGCCAGCAAGCGTACAGGGACAAGGGGGATTTAGAACCAGCCGCTATTTAACTATGATGCTTTCCACGCCGGCCGCCGGGAGTTTCATCGGCCGGATAAGGCTTTGTTCGTTGGTTTAGAGTGAAACAATGCACATCACTTGCTGCTTGGCGTGGGGAATAGCCAGTGGAAAGGAGTGCTTCCTACAAACTTCAGTGAGAATCCTACTAGGAGCAGTAAGGGAGTTATTTCCTGCTCGTGGTAGTGCTACTTCAGGCCAGCAACTGTGGCTTTTCCTGGTATACTTTCCAAAGAAACTCGCCGAAAATGGTGTTGGCCCAAGCAAACCAAGAGCGGGTGAACTTGGCTGGGTCGTCTTTGTGAAAGGCCTCGTGCATGTAGCCGGTGCCAGCGTGGGTGGTTTTGAGGCTTTGGACGCAGGCGCGAATCTCGGCTTCGTTGGTGCTCGTCAGCCCGCGCATTGTAATGGCAATCGGCCAAATCATGTCTTGGCCTACGTGCGGCCCACCGATACCCGCGGCGGCCTTGCCCGCAAAAAAGAAAGGGTTGGCTTCGGACAGCAGAAACTTGCGCGTGTTCTGGTAAATGGGGTCCGTGGCGGGCACTGCCCCTAGGTAAGGCAACGACAGCAAGCTCGGCACGTTGGCGTCATCCATCAGCACTTGGCTGCCGAAGCCGTCCACCTCGTAGGCGTAGAGCTGGCCGTGCTGCGGATGGTTGACCACGGCGTATTTGCGTAGCGCCGCGTCCACTTCCTCGGCTAGGGCGGTTAGCTCTTGCGCGGTTTTGGTGTCCTGGGCCAGCGTGGTCATCATCTCGCTGGCCTGCCGCAAGCTAACTACGGCGAAGAAGTTGCTCGGCACTAGGAAAGAGTAGAGCGTGGCGTCGTCGCTCGGGCGGAACGACGAGCAGATGAGGCCCACGGGCCGCACGGGGTAGCCGTACCCGCTCATGGGTTGCGTGTCGGTGGCGTTGGCCGTTTCGCGCTGAAACTTGTAGGGCCCCAGGCTCTCCTTGCGCTGTTGCTCCCGGAAGGTTTGCAGCGTGGCCCGGATGGCTTGCTGCCATTGCGCATCAAAAGGCTTGGTGTCGTTGGTTTTCTTCCAGTAATGATACGCCAACCGGATAGGGTAGCAGAGCGAGTCGATTTCCCACTTCCGCTCGTGCACACCGGCCTGCATCTTGGTGCGGTCCGATTTCCATTCGCCTACTTTAGTGGCCTCGCCGTAAAAAGCGTTGGCGTAAGGGTCTTTGATGATACACTGCGTTTGCCGGTTGATAACGCCCGCAATCAACTGCCGCAGCTCTTGGTCCTGGTCTACGAAATGAAGATAGGGCCACACCTGCGCCGAACTGTCGCGCAGCCACATGGCGTCGATGTCGCCAGTGATGACGTAGGTATCAGGGCGCCCTTGCCGGGTGGAGTGCGTGACCGTGGTGTCGAGCGTGCTAGGAAAGCAGTTGTTGAACAGCCAGCCCAGCTCCGGGTCTTTTACTTTCTTTTGGAACTCCGTAATGGCCGTCTCCACCGCGCGGCTACGAAACCGGCGCTTGGCGGCCACAGGGCGCACCACCGGAAACGACGGGGGTGCTCCGGCTAAGGAGTGCTGGGCGAAGAAAACGCTGGAGGTTAAAAGAGAAGCGTTGCGAACAAAGGCTCTACGATTCATATTAAAGCAAGTGGAAAAGCGCGCTCCGAGCTCAGCCGAACGAAATTCAGCTGCTTGTGGAAGGACCCGGACCGGGGTGGCGCTGGGTTAAACCTAAGCTTATTTAGCTTCCGACACAGAAATGGGCGCGGCGTCGGCTACTATGCGGTGCTGCCGCTGGGGGTAAGTTGCTGCATCTAGCGGTTCACGGCAGCGGTTCGTGGGGTATCCAGCATGGACTACATGGGCTGCGCAAAGACCGATACAGAGCAGAAACTTCTTGGCGGGAGTTAGTTAGTGGAAACTTCCAGGCGGCCACCCGTGCGGAACAACGCATGGTCCACAAAGTACCCTTGGGTGGTTTTGCCGTTTACCTTGATGGTCTTCAGCGTGCGGCCGTTACCCGCTTTTTTTACCGTGAATACGGTGCCGTTGTCGGCTTTCCAGCTGACCTCATCAAAGAGGGGCACGCTCACGAGATACTTGGCGTCGGCCGCGGAGTAGGGATACAAGCCCGTGGAGCTGAACACGTACCACGCCGACATTTCGCCCGCGTCGTCCATGCCGGAGTAGCCCAAGCCGTCCTTGCCCATACCGTAGAATCGGTCCATGATTTCATCGAGCCGGCGCTGCGACTTTTCGGGCTTGCCAATAAAGTAGTAGGAAAACGGCGTCTCGTGGTCTGGCTGGTTGCCGTGGCAGTACTGCCCAATAAAGCCCGACACGTTGCGGGCAATATGGCTGGGGTTCCATGGCACCGTAAACAAGGAGTCCAGCTTGGCTTCAAAGGGTTGGGGGCCGCCGTATAAGGCCACCAGGCCGGGCATGTCGTGAGGAGCGAAAAAGGAAACCTGCCAGGCGTTGGCTTCCCGGTACATGTACTCGTAGTAAGGGTACTGCGGATCGAAAGGCTTTACCCAGCTTCCATCGGCCAGCCGGCCGCGCATGAACTTGGTGCCGGGGTCGAACAGGTTTTTGTAATTTTTCGAGCGCGTCATCATCACCCGGTAGGTGGTGGTGTCGTTCAGAATCTTGGCCAGCTGGGCCACCGCATAGTCGTCGAAGGCATACTCCAGGGTTTTCGACACGCCGGCTTTGTCTTTGGTTTCCACTTCCGGGTTCGACACTTCCGTGGTAGAAATGTAGCCTTTCTGGATGTACTCGGCAATGTGCGGCCGCGCCCCACCCTCCAAGTTGGCGTTGCGCAGCATCAGCTGGTATGCGTCCTTCACGTCGAAGTTGGTGATGCCCCGCTGGTAGGAGCCAACAATCAACGCCGAGGCATGGTCGCCGTGAAAGAAGGTAGGCAAAAAGCCGGTTTTGTGGCCCACGTCCTGCATGGACTTGATAATGTCGGTTGTTACCTGGGGCGTGAGCATACCAATCAGCAGGTCCTTGTTGCGGTACGTGTCCCACAAGGACGGCTCGGTGTAGTAGCTGAAGTCCGCCTTAACCACGTTGCCCTTCACGTCGCGGTATTCGCCGTTCAGGTCGCTACGCAACGCCGGCCACAGAAACGAGCGGTACAGGCAGCTGTAAAACAGCTGCTTTTGCTTAGCTGTGCCGCCCTTCACTTCCACCTTCGAGAGCAAATTCTCCCAGGCTTTTTCAGCCTGCTGGCGTACCTGCTCGAACGAGCGGCTGCCAATTTCCTGCTCTACGTTTTGCTTGGCATTCTCTACGCTCACAAACGATATGCCCATTCGGAGTTCCACCGGCTTGTTGCCACCCGCCGGCAGGCGCAGCACGGCTAGGCCATCTTTGGTGCCTTTGCCTTGCACATCCAAGTCTTGCAGATTCTCGCTCAGGACTCCGTAGAAGTATACGGTTTGGCGGCCGGTTTCTTGGAAACCCTGCACGGCAGCTTCACCCGCTTTTTCTATGTTCCAGTTGCTTACCCGCTCATTGGACTGCCCGAGCTTGAACACGATGCGGCGGTCCTCAGGCTGACGGTAACGGTAGCGGTGAAACCCGCAGCGCAGCGTGGAAGTAAGCTCGACCTGCACCTCGTACTTTTGCAGCGTAACGCCGTAGAAGCCGGGCGAGGCCTTTTCGGTGGCTTTCGCGAAGCGGGAAGAGTAGCCTGCCGCGGTAGTGGCCGTCCCCGTAACCGGCAAAACCGGTAAGTGGCACAGGTTCCAGTGGCCTTTGTTGGTATGAGCAAAAGCGTAAATCACGGAATCCTCGTAGTCGTAGCCGGCGCCGGTGTGAAACTCGGTGATGGGGCTCAGCTGCACCATGGCGTTAGGCAACGAGCTACCCGGAAACACAAGGCCGGCCCACACGCCCCGCCAGTCTTTGGGAGGGGCGTAGCCGATGGTTTTTGGGTCGTTGAACGGGGCCGTGCCCATGAATGGGTTGGCGTATTGCAGGTGGCCGCCCAGGGCTGAATGGCTACTGGCCGGGTTGGTGCCGTTCGGCGTAGTGGTCTTGGCACAAGAGAAAGCGCACCACGCCAGTAAGAAGATCAAATAGCTCTTCAACTTTATCATCAGGTTGAACTACAGGTGGGGTAGGGCGGCGCCCTACCCCTGTTTCATGGTCAGTGGGCAGCTGGGGTGCGGCTTGGCGCGCGGCGTATGCATGGCACCTTACAGCGCGTTGCGGGCCTGCAAATCAGCCAAAGCTTCCAGCAGCATCACCCCGCTCATCTGCGTCGACGACTCCACCGAGCTACCGGGAAGGGCGGTCCAGTTGGTGTTGAAAAGGAACTGTGGCCGGCGCGTGCCGCGCTTGTATAGGCTTTCCCCGTTGAACTTCAAGAACGATACATAGTTCGCCCGATTGGTCGCGTTAACGGCAGGCTCAACAGCCAACCCGGTTAGGTAGCGTACCAAAATGCCCTTAAACAGCCCCCCGTCACCGTTGCCCTCGTCTTTGAGGATGCCGCCCGGCGCCATCTGGCTGTCGTTGAGCACATAGTTGGCGGTGCGGGTGGCATCTTCGAGGTAGCTGCTTTGCTGAGTGGCGCGGTACAAGGCCACGCCCGCCCCGATAAAGGTGCCCTGGTTGTAGGTGAAGCGCCAGTCTTTGTCGGTTTGGTTGTCGCCGAGCCGGTTAACGCCGTCCCACACCAAGCCTGAAGCTGGTTCCACCAGCTTGGCTTTCTGCCAGGTGTAGATCTTCTGGGCCCAAGCCAAGTCGTCGGGGTTGCGGTCGAGGATGTAGAGGCGCGCGGCGAGGATGGCGGCCGGGGCGTTGGCGGGCGTGTTCTTGTAGCTGCGCTGTGATTTGCGCCAGGCAATACCGCCGCCCTGCTGCTCGTTCCAGCCCAACTTGATATCGGCCCACAACAAGGTGGCCGTGGCTTTATACTCGGGGTCCTTGGTTAGCTCGAAGGCCCGCAAACAGGCCAGGGCCTGCCACTCCATATCGTCGTAGAAGTCGTTGAGGTAGGAGTTGCCGTTCTTGGTTTTGGTGCCCTGCTGCAACTGCCGCATGCGGGTCAGATAGTCGGCGCTTTTGGTGCGCTGGTAGCCGTCATTGAGCGCATCGAGGCCGTGGGCCTGCCACCAGTAGTTGAAATCCGCGTTGCCGGCGTTGTTTTCCAAGTAGTACTGGCCGGTCGGCGACCAAAAGCCCAGGCTTAGGGCTGCCTGCGCCGAATCGGCGCGGGCAGCCCAGTTGACGGGAACCACGGTGGGCGGCACTACCGGCGTGACAACATCATCATCGACGGGGTCTTTGCAGCCCACCATCAGCAAACTCAATAAGCCGCAACTAAGCCGAAGCACGCTAGCAGGTCGTATGGAAAAGAGGAACTGGCGCATGCTACCGTATCACTATCTGGTGGGTGTATGGGCCATCGGCTTGCATCTTCACCGAGATGTCGACGTTCTTTTTATCGGCTTCGGTCTGAAACTTAAACGAGTAGTTGTACTGCGAATCAGGACCCGGCACCAGGAAGAAGTAGGAAGCCGGTGAAGAAGCCGTAGCGCGCTGGTTGTCGGCGTTGGTGCTGCCGTAGTAAATTTTGCTGCTCACGCCGGCCGTGTTCTTCTGGGTGAACAAGAACTTGTACCGCTCGTCGCGGCCCCAGCTTTCCTGGAAGAACTCAATCGGCGTATTCTCTATTTTCCAGAGGCCTTTGCCCGCGTACGGCAGCGTAACCAATACCTTGTTCTGAGGCGCAAACCACAACCCAACGGACTCGATTTCGGTCATAGTCGCGGCGGCGTTGTTGAAGTCCACTTTCAACATGTACACCTTGGGCGTAGTGGTTGGGCTGGTGCCCTGGTTGCCTTCCATCAGCTTCGCGCCGTCGATGTAGTAGGTGGTGGGGGTGCCCGTGGTTTGGTCGATCAGCTTCACCTCGCCGGCGCTCAGGCGGGTGTAGATTTCAAACACGCCAGCCGACACGCTCTTGAAAGGCACTGCCTGGCTAACGTTGGTGCCGCCTTCGGTACCCGAGCCGGTGATGTAGAGAGTGGGGGGCGCGGTAGCAAAGCCAGCGGGGCGCTCCAGCGTCATCACGCGGGATTCCGTGGCTGGCTCCACCGTTAGGCCCTTCGAGGCGTTTACCGTCCATTTCAGCTTGCCCTGCGACGAGGATTTGATGCCGGCTATGCTGGCAATCCGATTCAGGTCGCCGTGGCTGAGCACGAGCTTCGTTTCCAAGCCGTTGGTGCCCGACGTGGTGCTGTAGATGGGCTTGGTAAAGTCGCCGTTCTCTTGGTCGAACAGCACTTCATATTGCACGACGGTGCCATCAGCGGCGCGGGCCTGGCCCCACTCGAAGGTTACGGCCGCATTGGAAGGCGGGTCGAGGCGGACAAAGGTGTCGGCGGCGGGCGCAAGCAGGTTGGCTACTGGCGTAATCGTTTCGTTGAGTTCATCATCGTCTTTGTCGCAGCCAGCCGCCAGCAGGCCCACAACGAATAGTAACAGCAATAGAGGCCAGGAAAACTTTTTCATGATTCAGGGAATTGAAGCAGGGAATGGGAAAAGGGAAGGCAATTCGGGCCTACCAGCCCGGATTCTGAGTTAGGTTCGTGTTGATGTCTCGCTCCCGCTGGGGCACAGGCCAGAGATAATGTTTGGCGGGGTCGAACGTGCGCTGGTCGACGCGGATGTAGCCATTGTCGACGTTGGGGTCCCCGATTTTGATACCGTGGGCGTAGCCGTTGAGCACTGTTTCGGCCGTGCGCCACCGGCGGATGTCGAAGATGCGCAAGCCTTCCATGGCTAGCTCAGTGCGCCGCTCCCGGCGCACAACGGCGCGTAGGCTGGCTTGGTCGCCGCCCGGAAAAGCGAGGGCGGCCTGATCGGTGAAGCCGGCCCGGCGGCGCAGCGCGGCTATGGTGGTGTTCCAGTCGGTGGCGGTAAACCTGTTTTGCTCAACCAAGGCTTCGGCGTGCATGAGCAGCACGTCGGCGTAGCGAATCAGCATCAGGTTCAAGCCCGAATTTAGGTTGGCGTCGGCCGTGGGGTCGAAGTACTTGACCGTGTAATAGCCGGTTGGGCTGGCGTCGGCGCGGTCCACCGAGTTGTCGCCGGTGCCGGGAAAGGTGCGAATGACGATGGTAGAATTGTCGGGGCGCTTCCAGGAGTACCCGTCGTAGACCAGCGTGGCGGCAAAACGGGGGTCGCGGCCGGTGTAGGGCGTAGCTTCGTTGTAGCCCGAGCCGGATTCGTTGATGGCTTTGCCGTTGGCCATCACATAGTCATTGACCAACTCCTGCGTTGGGGCGATAGAGCAAACCAACTTGCCTTCGGTGCGCGGAATAAATTGACGCTGCACCGAGTACGTCCGCAAGGGAAAGACAAATTGCAGGTCGAGCACGTCCTCGCTGTTGTTCTCGTTGGCTGGCGAAAACACGCCGGCGTAGCTTGGAAACAAGCTATATGCCCCGGCCTGGCCGCCCATAAGCTGGGTTGTAACAGCCGACACATCGGCCCACCGGCCTTCGTACAGTAACACGCGGGCTTTCAAAGCCAGGGCGGCGCCTTTCGTGAACCGGCCTTTGTCTTCGGTTGCGTACGCGGTGTTCAATGGCAGAATAGCCGCCGCCGCATCCAGTTCGCTCAGCACAAAATCCAGCACCTCGGTGCGCGGAGCGCGGGGCACGGCGTTGGCCTGCGTTACGCTTATTTCCGTCGTGACGAGGGGCACGTCGCCGTACCAGGTCATCAGCTGAAAATAATGGTACGCACGGATGGCTTGCGCTTCGGCAATGTAGCGCGCCTTCAGGTTGGCATCCAGGCTGGTAATCTTGTCGATGTTGTTCAACAACCGGTTGCAGGCGCGAATACCGCCGTAGTGGTAGCCCCACTCGTTGGTGATGCGTGACTGGTTGGTGCCGTAGGCGCCCTCGGCAATGTTGCGGGCGTTGGAGCCGTCCACGTCGCTCTTGTTGAAGGCGTTGTCGGAAAGCGTTTCGTTGAAGAAGAAATACTCGCTAGGGTAAAGACCCGCGTAGCAGGAGTTCAGCACGTTCGACGCGTCGGTGGGCTGAGTCCAGAAGGTGTCGTCAGTAGGGCGGTCGGTGGGAGGCAGGTCAAGCTCTTGGCAGCTGGACAGGCCCATGCCAAGTCCTAATCCCAGTAGCAGCGTGTAGCGGAGGTGACGATTCATGGAAGTGCAGATAGGGAATTAGAAAGAAACATTAAGACCAAGGGTCACTAGGCGCACGCTCGGATACACGCGGCCACTGCTGCCCGTACCACCCCCTAGGCCCACGCTCTCGCTGAACTCCGAGATTTCAGGATCGAACCCGATTTTTCGCAAGTGGCTGATAGTTAGCAGGTCTTGTCCCGACACGAAGAGCCGCAACTGCTCGATACCCGCTTTGCTGGTGAGCGTAGTTGGTAGTGTATAGCCCAACTGCACGTTTTTGAGGCGAGCATACGCGCCGTCGCGCAGCCAGTAATCCGACCCTTGGTTGTTGTTGGTGGACGCCGTACCGATAGTTAGGCGCGGATATGAGGCATCGGTATTGGTTGGGGTCCACCGGTCGAGGTGTTGGGCGTACACGTTTTCCCAGTTGTTGTGGAAGGCTTCCACGCCCTCACCGCGGATGTACAGATTGCGCTTGCCTACGCCTTGCACGAACACCACCAAGTCAAACCCTTTGTAGTCGGCCGTGTACGTAGCCCCGAAGGTGTAACGCGGGAACGGGTTGCCCAGCACGAAACGGTCGTCCTGATTGATGACGTTGTCGCCATTGCGGTCCACGTAGCGGATGTCGCCGGGGCGTAGCGCGCCGGGTGATACAAAGGCGGGCTTCGGGCCGGTGTTGGTTTCTTCTAGCGTCTGATAAATGCCCGCCGTACGGTAGCCGTAGTAGGAGTTGATGGGGTAGCCTTCCCGGATAATGTTCGTCGCATCGCCGCCGCGGATGGTTTCCACGCCTTTGGTATCAGTTACCAGGTTGCGGGTGTCGGCAGCATTCAAGGTCAGGCTTTGGTTGAAGCCCCGCTCGGTGCGCAGGCGGTAGGTAGCCGAAACTTCCCAACCCTGGTTGCGCACGCTGGCGGCATTTTGGGTGGGCGCCCCGGCCCCAAAGGCTCCGGCTACCGGCAAGTCAATCAGGATGTCGCTGGTGCGCTTGTCGAAGTAGTCGAAGCTCACCGACAAGGCATTCTTAAAGAAAGCAGCGTCCACCCCAACGTTGCCCATGGTGGCCGTCTCCCAGGTGATGTCGCGGTTGGCCGTGCTGAAGTTGGCCCCAGGTACCGCCTGCTCACCGAATGTGTAAGTGCCCGGTGAGGTGCTAATCGTGCTCAGGTAGCGATACAAGCCAATGTTCTGGTTGCCGAGCTGTCCAATCGAGCCCCGCACTTTCAAGTCGCTGAAGGCCGGCTGCAAAAAGTCCAGGAAATTCTCTTCCAGCGGCCGCCAGCCCGCCGACACCGACGGGAAAAAGCCCCAACGCTTGTTGCTCGCAAACCGCGAAGAGCCATCGTAGCGGAAGCTGCCCTCCAGAAGGTATTTGCCGGCAAAGGCATAGTTCAAGCGCCCGAACACCGAGTTCAGGGCCCACTGCTCGTTGTTGCCGTAGGTGCCATTGGCGTGGTTGCCGCCGCTAGGGTCGGTGATGTTGCCGTAGGTGGTGCCGTTGCTGATAACCCCGAAGTTGTTGCCAGGCACGTTGAGCACGCGAATGCCCGCACGGTCGTCGTTGTAGTGCTCACTGGAATAGCCCACCAGGGCCTTCACCTCATGCTTCTGCCCCAAGGCGCGCTCGTAGTTGATGGTCGCCTGGTAGTTGGTGAGCAGGGTACGCTGGGTACGGTCGGTTACCGAGTTGTTGCCGTCGCCGCCCGAAGTAGGCGAGCCGTCGAGGGTCACGTACTGCAGGCTGCGCGTAAACTCGTTCATGCGGTAATTCCACAAGTCGCCGCCTACCAAGCCCCGCAGCTTCAACCCCTTAATCACTTCGTACTCGGCGTTGAGGTTGGCGTAGCCGTTGTCGTTGGAGTTGGTGCGCAAGCCTCCATTCCGCAACCGGTTGATGGGGTTGCTGCTGGAAGTGGCAGGCGTCACGTAGTTGCCCAGCGAGTCCTGAATGGGATAAATCACCGGAATGCGCACCGCATCACTGATAATCCACTCGGTGCTGTACGCGTGCTCCCGGGTGCTTACGCGGGCATAAGAGAGAATAGCGCCCACCGACAGCTTTTCCGTGACTTGCGTGTTCAGATTCAGGCGGGCATTGAGGCGCTTGAACCCGAAGTTGTCGCCTACCAGCAGGTTGTTCTGGTCTACATAGCCCAATGACACCAAGTAGCGCGTTTTGCCCGAGCCGCCGCTGAGGCTGAGGTTGTGGTTTTGTTGCATGGCGCGCTTTTTCAGCACGCCATCCAAGTACCACTCATAGTCGCCGCGGGCCGCTATGTCGCGCATCTGCTGGGGCGAAAACTGCGGACTCTGTCCCGAATTGACCAGCGCCTCGTTTTTGAGTTGCATGAACTCCAAACCAGTAACGGGGGTGCGCAAAAAGTTCGGCGACTGCCAGCCTACTAGCGTATTATAGCTCAACACGGGCTGTTGGTTGAGCGCCCCTTTTTTAGTGGTGACCAGCAAAACCCCATTCGCACCGCGCGAGCCGTAGATGGCCGCCGAGGCCGCATCTTTCAGCACCGTTATGCTTTCAATATCGTTGGGATTCAGTGAGTTCAGTGAGCCAGCAATGCCGTCCACTATTACCAGCGGCGAGGCGTTGCCGAGGGTGCCTACGCCCCGAATGTTGATGTTGAGGCCCGCGCCTGGTTCGGCGCTGCTTTGCTGAATCGTGAGGTTGGGGGCCGTACCCTGCAAAGCCTGCGCAACGTTGGTTACTGGCCGGTTTTCCAGCGCTGGTGCCGCTACCGTGCTGATGGCCCCGGTTACTTCCGCCTTTTGCTGGGTGCCGTAGCCGATTACCACTACTTCGCTCAAGGCCTTGGCGTCATCCGCCAACGTCACCGTGAGGCCGTTGGTGGCGCCCTGAACGGTTACTTCCTGCCGCGCAAAGCCGACAAAGCTGAAAACCAGGGTGCTGTTTTCCGGCGCGAGCAAAGAAAAGCTGCCATCAGGACCCGTGCTGGTGCCCTGGGTGGTGCCTTTCACTACTACCGTCACGCCCGGTAGCCCGGCGCCTTGCCCGTCTACTACTTTGCCCGCAACTGTTACGTCCTGCTGCTGGGAATCGATTGCATTGGTACTAAGCTGCTCTCTTTTGGTGGGGGTGATGATGTAGTTGTTGGCATGCAGCTTTTTATAGCTAAGCCCGACTTGGGGTAGCACGCTCGCCAAGCGGGCATCCAGCGTTGTTGTCTCGCTTGGAGCCACCACGCGCTTGTCGCCCACTAGTTCGGTGTCGTAGGCGATGATGCTCTTGTACTGCTTCTCCCACTGTTTAAGTAAGTGCTTGAGGGAAGTGGATTCAGCAGCAGCCTGCCGAGCGGGCGGCCGTTGCGCCAACGCCAACAGCTGAGCTGATGCTGTTGGGCTAAATGCATTTAGCAGTACCACACTAGTAGTGGAAAGCAATAAGCGAGAACCGAGTCTGCCAGGTAGCACAGTAGGAGGTAGGTTCATGGAGTGGGATGGGATGAAGGATGGTTGGACAGAATAAGTTGATTTTCGCGACGAGCGATTTGCAGGTTGAAGGTTGCCGCCAGGTTTTCGCAGAGCAGGTCCAGGTTATTGCTTGGGAAAGTGCCCGTGAACTTGCGTTGCCGTAAAGCAGGGCTGGCTACCACCACCTCAACCCCGTAGGTATCTTCTAGACGAGTGGCGATGTCGGCAATGGTAGTGGCGTCAAACACCAGCTTGCCATCCGTCCAGTCGGCGTAGGTGGCGGCCTGAACGGCTTGGTGCACCACTTTGCTGGGGTTTTGGTCGGTGGTTTCCAGCAGTTCCCCAGGTTTGAGTATCACCTTGGCTTTGGTGGTATCCGCAAATGCCACCTGGACTTTGCCCGAGAGTAGCACCACGCGGGCTTGCTCGTGCCGCCGGTACACGGTGAACTTGGTACCCAGTACTTCCACCTGCAAGCCTGCCGACGTGTGTACCACAAAAGGCTTATGATCCGGTAAGTGCTTCACCGAGAAGTAGGCTTCCCCATCTAACCACACTTCCCGAGGGCGTCCAGGGTCGGCCGTGGCGGCGTAGCGCACCGTCGAATGCGAATTCAAGGTTACCTGCGAACCATCGGGCAGCTGCACCACGCGCGTCTGGCCATACGGCGTAACGTAGCGGGCCGTAACGGGCTCCATTGCCTGGTTGCGTTCGTGCACCAGCCACCCCGTACTGGCAACGGCGCCTACTACGGCAGCCGCAGCGGCCCATCGGCGCCACCCTGCCAACCGGGAAGGGGAGGCAGCTGGGGTTTCTTCCAGTTGCGTGCGTGCAGCAATAGTTGCCCACATGCCAGAGTAGTTGTGCGGGTCGTGGCCAGCGTCGTGGCGTACCGTTTCAAACTCTTGGATTTGCTGGCTCATCCAATAATGAGCAAGAAGCTCGTTGGCTGGGTCAGCGAGCCAAGCCCGGACAGCCTGCGCTTCCTCCAGCGAAGCTTCGCCTCGCAGATAACGCGTACAAATCTCGTAGTCTATTTCTCTAGGCATAGGGTAGGGTCACTACATCTGTCTGTGTAGTAAAAGCCACGAACTACCCCTCCCCCCAACGCGAGTTGAAAATATTTTTTTTCGCTGCTTTACTGCTGCTCTAATGCGCTTATTTGTGAGCTTACTGTGCTGCTTACAGCACAGAGGCCAACAAAACCGCTAAGCCTGATAGCGGAATAGCACCTTGCCTTGGTGACATTGCACTTAAGCCCGGAATAACTTTACTATTGTTGCTGCAACTCATCAAGGTTTTTTTACCTTTAGATACTCAGGCACATGCGCAAGCCACCCTTACGGACAGCTTTCCCTTGAAAGTCGTAAAAGAATATTCAGATCGAGCCTGCCTAGAGCAGCTCCAGAATGATAACAAGCAAGCATTTGCTTTGCTGTTCGATCTGCATGCCCCAACTCTATGCCGATTTGTGCACGGCTACCTCAAAAACCAAGTGGAGGCTGAGGAGATAGTGCAAGACTGCTTTGTGAAGCTGTGGGAGCGTCGATACGAGTTCGACCAAGACATCGTGTTCAAAACGTACCTCTACACTTCGGCGTACCGCGCTATTCTAAAGAACCTACGGCGCCATCGGTATTGGGTGTTCGAGGATTACAACGACCAACTGCTTGTTGAGGAAAGCAGCCCTAGCAACGTGCTGGAATACCAAGAGCTGGAGCAGCTGTACCAATCAGCGGTGGAACAGCTTCCGTCGCGGCGGCGTGAGATTTTCGTGTTGAGCCGCCAGCAGGGCTTGTCGCACGCAATGATTGCGAAGGAGTTGAATATCTCGGTTAAGTGCGTGGAAAATCAGATTACCAAGGCCCTGAAGTTTTTGAAGGTGTATTTCCAGGCGCACGGCCTGACGATGATGCTCGTCCTGCTGCTGTTATCGTAGCATCAAGCCACCAAGACGGGGCTTCCCTGCAAAAGCCCAGCGCAAATGGCCCTACCGCGCGTTCATAGCCGGCAGGCGACACTCCACGCACTTCGGCTGTTAGCGCAGAAGCTGCTATTTTCCTCTACTACCTAGTATACCAAGGCTGCCTTGTCAGCCAGTGCCATTACTTGCGTGGTGGAGCAAGATGATTCGGCACTGATTTCGGCTGGTTTTCTTTGGCAACGCCCCAGGTGGTGCTCGGCTTGTTGCCCATCTCGATAACAAGCTTCCCGCCGGCAGTTAGGTCTTGGTGGGTGATATAGGATTTCAGATACGGCTTGCCGTTAAAGGAAATGGCTTGGATATACTTGTTGGCCGGGCTATTGCCTTTGGCCTCGATGGAAAGCGTTTTCCCGTTGGCTAGCATTAACGACGCTTGCCGGACAAGCGGGCTGCCAAACACATACGTGCCATTGGCTGGGTTGAGTGGGTAGAAGCCAAGCGCCGAGAAGATATACCAAGACGACATTTGCCCTACGTCTTCGTTGCCGATAATGCCATCGGGCTTATCGGTGTAGAAGTTGTCCATGATGTAGCGCACCTGGTTGGCCGTTTTCCAGGGCTGCCCCACGTAGGCGTATAGGTACGCAACGTGGTGGCTGGGCTCGTTGCCGTGGGCGTACTGCCCAATCAGGCCGGTAATGTCGTTGGAGGCTTCTGCGCCCATGTCTCCCTGCACCGTGAACAGCGAGTCCAGTTTTTGGCTGAACGGCTTTTCGCCCCCTAGCAGCTGAATCAGGCCTTCGACATCCTGCGGCACCAGCCAGGTATATTGCCAGGAGTTGCCTTCCGTGAAATCGTCTTTCATGTGGCGGGCAACGAGAGGATTAAAAGGCGTGCGCCACTCGGTTTTGGAAACCCGGCCGCGCATAAAACGGGTCGGCTTGTGGAAGTAGTTTGCGTAGTTTTTGGCCCGCTTGCTGAAGTAGGTGTAGTCAGCAGTTTTCCCCATTTTCCGAGCCATTTGGGCAATGCACCAATCATCAATGGCGTATTCTAGACCCTTGGCTACCGTTTCCGTTTCGCTGTCGGCTGGGATAAAGCCGAGGGCTTTCACTGCTTTCAGGCCACGCTCGTCTTGCATGGCCGTAGTTTTGATGGCTTCATAGGCCAGTTGGGCATCAAACCCGTTGAACCCCTTCAGGTAGGCATCCACCACCACGGGCACGGCGCTGTAGCCTACCATGGTGTTGGTTTCGTTGCCCATCAGGTGCCAGACAGGCAGCTTGCCCTGCTGCTGGTACACCGCGAGCATGGAGTTGATCATGTCATTGACGCGGGTTGGTTGCAGCACCGTAAACAGGGGATGAGTGGCCCGATACGTGTCCCAGAGCGAAAACGTGGTTAGGTTGGTAAAGGCGGCGTTTTGATACACCTTCTTGTCGGTGCCCCGGTAGTCCCCGTTGTGGTCGTTGAAAATGGAGGGGGCAATCATGGTGTGGTAGAGGGCCGTGTAGAAGGTTTTTAGCTGCGCTTCTGAATCGGCCTGGATGCGAACTTTCTGCAACTCCTGGTTCCAGGCGGCATCGGCGGCGGCCACCGTTTTCGCGAAATTCCAATGCGGAATTTCGGCCCGGATATTGGCCAAAGCATTCTGCGAACTCACGGGAGAAATGCCCACCTTCATCTGCACTTTTTCCCCGGCTTGGGTGGCAAACGTAATTACTCCTTTGAGCCGATTGCCTTTGGTGGCCGCCACAGTATGGCCTAACGTGTCGGTTACTTGCAGGGCAGTGAACTGGCGGATGGGCTTCGACAACACCACCGCAAAATACAGACGCTGGTCTACGGCCCACCCTTTGGAATTGCGGTAGCCGGCGAGGGTGCTGTCATTGAGTTGCTCGATGAAGGTATCGGTGGCTAGGTCCCAACCGATGCCTTGTTGCAGATCCAGAACCAAGTGTGCCTGCTCGGACTTAGGAAAGGTGTATTGATGGAAGCCCACCCGCTCACTTGCCGTCAGCTCTGCCTGGATGTTGTAGCGCTTCAGCTTCACGGCGTAGTAGCCGGGTTTCACTTGCTCGTCTTGGTGCGAGAAAAGCGACACGTACCCTTTCTCCGGATTTTTCAACGAGCCCTTGGTTACCCGAACAGCTCCAGTGGTAGGCATTACAGCTATATCCCCCAGGTCGCCGATGCCTGTGCCGCTGAGGTGCGTGTGCGAAAACCCCACAATAGTGGAGTCGGAATAGTGGTAGCCCGAACACCAGTCCCAGCCCTCCGACAAGTTCACCGGCCCTAGCTGCACGGCGCCAAACGGAACGTTGGCCCCCAGAAAGACGTGGCCGTGAAAGCCGGTACCAATGTAAGGATCGACGTATTGCGTGAGGCGGGCTTCGGGGCCCGCGCTGGCCGCTTGCTTGGGGTGGGTGCCGGTGGAGCTTGCCCCAAAGAAAACGAACCCCAAGGCCAGCACAATAACGGGCTGTAGGTAGCGAACAACTTTCCTTAACATGAACAAAGCGACGGTTAAGCAAGACAAACAGAACAGAGAAAAAGCAACGTGGCCCTGGGCAACCCTGAAGTAGCATCAGGCACGGACGCGCAGCTAAGCAACCTTCGGCTAATGCAAGGGTACACGTTGGGGGTGATGCTCTCCCTGTTTGAGCGCGCAAAGTGCCGCGGCACCCAACACGGCCGCGTTGCCCAGTTCAGAGGGGGCTACCACCAAGCGGTTGGTCACGAGCCGGAAAGGGAATGCCTGGATGCTTTCGTACATAGACTCCTGGAAGAATTCGTAGCACTTGCTAATGGAGCCACCCAAGAATATGGCTTCCGGGGCTAGCGCGTACAGCACGGTTTTTATGGCATTGCCCAGATGTTCTCCGTACTGCGCGAAGGCCTTCAACGCGCCTGCCTCCCCCTGTTTGGCGAGTGAATGGCAAGCCGTACCCGACAGGTTGAAGCGCTGGCTAAAGAACTTACCGCTGCAATAGTCTTCGATGGTTTTGTCGCGGTACGGGATGCTCCCGAATTCGCCGGCACTGGAAAGTGTGCCCGAGTACACGTCGTTGTTGATGATGATGCCCGTACCAAACCCAGTGCCCAGCGTGATGCCCACCAGATTGGTGAAGGCCTTGCCTTTGCCGTAGATTTTCTCGCCGATGGCAAACGCATTGGCGTCGTTGGTCATGTACACGGGCTGGTGGAAATGCTCTGCCAGATGCTGTTTCAGGCCCACCTCCTGCCAGGAAGGAATGTTTTGCACGTTGTGCACAATGCCGTTTTTTTCATCAACCAAGCCCGGCACCCCAATGCCAATGCCGCTCACCTCGTCGTCGATAACGATTTTGATGGTGTCCACCAGTTCTTGCAGAATCTGCTCCTTGGACGCGGTAGCCGACGTTTCCACCTGGATTTCCTGAATGATACACGCCTGCTGTACCACGCCAATATGAATTTTGGTGCCCCCAATATCTATTCCTATCTGCTTGGTAGTGCCCATAGTCTGTTGGTTTAGGTGCTTGGCGCGCCATTTCGGGAAGTTGAAATGGTGGCTGTATTCGAAGAAAAAAGCCGTTATTTTCTCTTACTGAAGCTGTTTCCTAGCTTGTGTGCAGTGGCTTTCAACTCACAGGGCACAGTGCTGCGTTGCCGCCATGCAATGCTTCAGGGGTTGCGGATGCCCAGCCCAAAGAAGATAGGTGGTTACGTGTTGTGGTATGAAGCAAAGCCTATGAGCCGTGATTTCACGCATCCTTGGCCTTGCCCACGTCTTAGGCTAAAGAGGCGTTGCGTAGCCAAGACAAAGTCGACGTCTTGGGTTGACTGTTCCGAACTTGGGGGTCAAGGTAACAAACCATTTCAATTATTTATCGAAAAAATCACAGGTGTGTGCGCGCACATTGGCTCCGTGTGCGCAAACACTACTAGAGTAACTTCGTAGGGTAGGTTGTTAAAAACCAACTTGTACTTTTAGGCCGCTAAGCTCTCTGACACGTTTGTCCGATTCTCGCGCAGGGAATAAGTGTTGGGCTGCTCCGGGAAAGGACGAGCAAGCAGCGTAAATGGAAACGCCTATAGAACAGGTTTCAGGAGGGCCAGCAGGGGCTCTTGCTCACTTGCAAGATTCTCCTATTCTGAGTAATAAGGAGCGAGAATATGTAGCAAAAGTTCTCATTAATAGGGATATATGCGAATTGCGTAGTTAAGCCCTTGCATAGCATAAACGCCTACGGTTTAAAGTCACCACTAACATCTGCTTGCCTTATGCCTACTCGCCGAAAGTTCATTACCTGTTCCACTGCCGGGTTGGCGGCACTCACGCTAGGGCAATCGGCGGAAGCGGCCGAGGTGCTGCCACGCGCCGCAATTGGCAAGCCGCTGGTTATTTCCACCTGGGATACGGGCCTCGCGGCCAACCTAGGAGCCTGGAAAATTCTGAGCAAAGGAGGCCAGGCCTTGGACGCCGTGGAAGCGGGGGTGATGGTGACGGAAGCTTCGCAAAACTGCTGCGTGGGTCTAGGTGGTAATCCTGACCGGGAGGGCATCGTAACGTTGGATGCCTGCATCATGGACGACAAATTCAACTGTGGAAGCGTAGCGGCTTTGGAGCGCATCAAGCATCCTATTAGCGTGGCGCGGCGCGTAATGGAACGCACGCCCCACGTAATGCTGGTAGGCGAAGGAGCCCAGCAGTTTGCCGTATCCCAAGGCTTCCCGCTGGAACCGCAGAAGCTCAGCGCCGACGCCGAAAAAGCGTACCGGGAGTGGCTGAAAACCAGCCAGTACAAACCAGTAGTGAATATCGAAAATTCGGGGTCCAGGAAACCTACCGGGCCAGTAGGCGGGGCCAACAACCACGATACGATTGCGCTGCTCGCCCAAGATGCGCAAGGCAACCTAAGCGGCAGTTGCACTACCAGTGGCATGGGCTTTAAAATGCGCGGCCGCCTCGGCGACTCTCCCCTAATCGGCTCGGGGTTGTTTGTTGACAATGAGGTGGGCGCCGCCGCCGCTACCGGCCAAGGCGAAGACGTAATCCGGATTGCGGGCGCGCATACGGTAGTGGAGCTGATGCGCCAGGGACTCTCGCCGAAAGCAGCCTGCAAGGCCGCTATTGAGCGTATTGCTAAAATCAAAGGCGCCAAAGCCCGCGAGATTCAAGTGTGCTTTATTGCCGTCAGCAGGCAGGGGGGGTACGGCGCTTTCGCGCTGCAAAAAGGCTTCAGCTACGCCGTTTGCGACGCCAGCAACCAACAGCAACTTATCGAAAGCGAATACCTGCTCAAATGAGACGAGTGCTGGAAATTTGTGCTAGCTCGGTGCAGTCGGCCGTAGCGGCGCAGGCGGGCGGGGCCCAACGCATTGAGCTATGCCAGAACCTGGAGCAAGGCGGTATTACGCCCTCTTTCGGCCTTATAAGCCAAGTAATGCACCTGCTCACGATACCCGTGTTCGTGCTTATCAGGCCGCGGGCTGGCAACTTCATCTACAACCCCGAGGAACAGGCCATCATGGCCGCCGACATAGCCCAGTGCCGCCAGCTGGGTTGCGCCGGCGTAGTGCTTGGGGCGCTTGATAGCAACGGCCATGTAGATACCGCTCTTTGCCAAACGCTTATTGCGGCAGCGGGGCCCATGCAGGTTACGTTCCACCGCGCCTTCGATGTATGCGCCAACCAATCCCAGGCGCTCGAACAAGTTATTGCCTTGGGTTGCCAGCGCCTACTCACTTCCGGCGGACACCCTACAGCACCCGCCGGCCAGGCGCAGCTAGCTGCATTGGTTGAACAGGCTGCTGGGCGCATCAGCATCATGCCGGGAAGCGGCGTTACGCCCCACACCATCCAAGACCTGATGCGCAGCACGGGCGCGAACGAGTTTCACGCTAGCGCCAAACGTGTGGTGTTCAGCTCTCACGCTCCGCAGTCTGCGCTGTTTGATGCCGCCTTACCGGAAACCGACCCCGCCATTGTAGCCGAGCTGGTTGCGCAGTTAGCTCAATGAAAACTGCTCCTATAATGCTGAAACCAAGAACCGGCCGGGTTACTTATCCAAATAATATTGAAGGTTTTCCTTGGTGATGATGTCAAGTGGCAAGTTCTTGACTGCTTGCACCTCTTTCTTGAACACCAACTTGTCGGCTAGGGCGTAGATGCCCCGGTACCCCTGCTTTTTAGGGTTTTGGTTGATGATAAAGTCGATGACGTTTTCGTTGAGGAAATGAATGTTCTTCTCCAACAAGTCGTAGCCAACCAAGCGAATATCCTCCCGGTGGTAGGCTTGCAGGTAGGGCGCAATTTCGTAGGCTTTGGAGGTACTCACGAATATGCCTTTCAGCTGCGTCTGCTGTTCGTCTAGCAGCATGGTCAGCTGCCGGGCAAACGACGGGTCGGCGGGGTCAGGCAGGTCGATGCTTACGATCGTATAGAAAGTATGGGGCTGGTCGGGCCGGCCTTCCTGCCGGGCGGCTAACTCCGTGAAGTAGTCGCGGAAGCCTCGTTCCTTCTCCGTTACGTGCACGGAGTTTGCAATGTCTTCTCCGATGTGCGCAATGAGGAAGGTACCGGGCTGCGTTTGGCCGAACTGCACCAGCTTACCAGCCAAATACCCGCTCTGGTACGAATCCTGACCTACGTAGCTCAGGGACTGCACCTCGGCAATGTAGGTGTTGAACGTTACATACGGAATCTGCTGCTGCTGCCACTGCTCGAAAAACGAGAGCGACTCGCGGTAGAACAACGGCGCAATTAAAATTCCATCGGGCTGCGATGCCGTTGCGGCCGTGGCTTGCTCCAGGAAGGAATCAACCTGGTTTAGATTGTACGAGTACGTGCGAATGTTGATGCCGTACTGCTTTAGTTCGCGGGCCGCTTTTTCAATGCCCAGCCAGGGCGCATTCCAGTATGGGTCGAGGGTATGATCGGGTTGTAGGACGGCCAGTTGGTACTGACGATTCGAGCCCAGCGTACGCGCAATCATGTTGGGCTCATAGTCCAGTTCTTTCATCATGAGCAAGACTTTCTGCCGCACGTCTTCGGCCACCCGGCCACGGTTGTGCAGCACCCGGTCTACGGTTCCAACCGAAACGTTTGCCTTGGCTGCGATATCCTTGATCCGCACCGCGTTCTTTCCCATGAGTGTACTCTCTGCGCTTATGTAAAAATCACCACCTGTATAGCAGCGACGAGGGAGCCCGTAAACGAAGCTGACCCAAGCCACCCCGCGTAAGTCACTTCCTGATTCCGAGGGTACACCGAAGTGTGTGGCTCCAGATAAAACGGTGCCGCCCGGCTGTGCCACTGCCAGTTTCGCTCAGGGAAAATACCAGCCCGTAATGCTCCGCAAGCTGCTTTTCCGCTGCTACATTCCAAAATTACTTACTCCACAGTCTGTCACCTAGGTTTATTTCTAAACAGGTGAAAAATCGGCTACGCCTACTGTTTTCGTAGAACGTCGTGC
Organism: Hymenobacter tibetensis; assembly: GCF_022827545.1. NCBI lineage: Bacteria > Pseudomonadati > Bacteroidota > Cytophagia > Cytophagales > Hymenobacteraceae > Hymenobacter > Hymenobacter tibetensis. The sequence continues at coordinate 16,284 of NZ_CP094672.1, read as the reverse complement.
GTGTGCGCACACTCTTCTATATTTTATTTGCGTGTGCGCACACATTTTTTCTTTTATTTATTTGGTTTTGAATAATCAGGTGGTTACGTTTGAATCAATTCGCTGCTAGCTGCTTCCCAAAGTCCAGTTACACGACAACGCAAAAGTTGTCGCCGTCACTCTCGTGACCACTCCATTCAGCGCCAGGGTGCCCATGCCTTCGAGGCCTGCCGCCTGCCCTCTGCTTTCCCGTACGGGACCTTCCTGCTTCGTCTTTAAATCCTTGATTTTTCAACTCGAAAACCAGCTATGGAAGTTTTACACTACCCGGAAACCACGTTTGAGAAGCTGCCGGTAACCATTTTCGAAGAGGCAGCGGAGGGCGCGGCCAGCGTGGCCGAAGAAATTGCGGCCCTCATCCGGCGCAAGCAGCAGCAAGGCGAACAAGTTGTATTGGGGTTGGCTACCGGTTCGTCGCCTATTGGCGTGTACAAAGAACTGATTCGCTTGCACCGGGAAGAATGGCTGAGCTTTGACAATGTAATCACCTTCAATCTGGACGAGTATTACCCCATGCAGCCCGACGAGTTGCAGAGCTACGTGCACTTCATGCACGAACAGCTGTTCAACCACATCGACATCCGCCCCGAAAACATTCACATTCCGGATGGCACCCTGCCAGTTGAGAAGGTGAAAGAGTACTGCTTAGCCTACGAGCGGCAGATTCAGGATTGTGGCGGGCTGGATTTGCAGCTGCTGGGCATTGGCCGCACCGGACACATCGGCTTCAACGAGCCAGGCTCCTCGATTACCTCAGCCACCCGGCTGGTGAAGCTCGACCCCTTGACCATCACGGACGCGGCCAAAGACTTTATAAAAGAAGAATACGTGCCGCTACGCGCCCTGACCATGGGTGTAGGTACCATCATGAAAGCTCGGCAAATTATTTTGCTGGCCTGGGGTGAAGGCAAAGCTAAAATCCTGCAACAGACCGTGGAAGGCCGGATTTCCGATGAGGTGCCCGCCTCGTTTCTGCAGCAGCACCCCCGGGTGCAGGTGGTGGTGGATCAGTGGGCCGCGCTGGAACTGACCCGCATCAAAACACCCTGGCTCGTGGGCATGTGCTTGTGGGACGACAACCTGATTCGGCGGGCCGTAATCTGGCTGAGCCTGAAAATGCAGAAGCCAATTCTGAAGCTCACCGACGAAGATTATAAAGACGGCAGCCTGAGTGACTTGCTGGCGGAGGCTGGCAATGCGTACGCCCTGAATATCAAGGTGTTCAACACCATTCAGCACACAATTACGGGCTGGCCGGGGGGCAAGCCGAACTCCAACGATGCGCAACGCCCGGAACGGGCAGTACCCGCGCGGAAACGGTCCTTGATTTTCAGCCCCCACCCCGACGACGACGTTATTTCGATGGGCGGCACCCTCCTGCGTTTAGTGGACCAGGGCCACGAGGTGCACGTCGCGTACCAGACTTCTGGCAACCTAGCCGTGTTCGACGATGATGCGCGCCGCTACGCCGATTTTGCCTTGGGCCTAGCTGAAAAGCTGAGTGCAAAAGCGCCCGCCATGCAGCAGCAACATGCCGAGGTGGTGGAGTTCTTAAAGCACAAGAAGTTAGGGGAGGAGGATAGCCCGCTGGTGCAGGAAATCAAGGCCCTTATCCGCCAGGGCGAAGCTGCGGCAGCGTGCCGGTTTTGCGGCGTGAAAGAGCAGAACGTGCACTTCATGAACATGCCGTTCTACGAAACGGGGCAAGTGAAAAAGAAGCCGCTGGGCGAGGCCGATATTCAGGCTGTGGTTGACATTCTGCAGGAAATACAGCCGCACCAGATTTTTGCCGCCGGCGACCTGCGCGACCCGCACGGCACCCACCGGGTGTGCCTAGATGCCATTTTTGCGGCACTAGGCCGCCTTAAAGGAAAGCAAGCGTGGCTCGATGACTGCTACCTCTGGCTGTACCGGGGTGCCTGGCAGGAGTGGGACGTAGAAGACATTGAAATGGCCGTTCCAATCAGCCCGGAGGAATTGCTGCGCAAGCGCAAAGCCATCTTCAAGCACCAGTCGCAGAAAGACAGCGCGGTGTTTCCGGGCAACGACAAGCGCGAGTTCTGGCAGCGTTCAGAGGACCGCAACCACGCCACTGCCAAGCTCTACGACCAGCTGGGCCTTACCGAATACGAGGCCATCGAGGCGTTTGTACGCCACCGATTCTAACGGGTTCTACAGGAAAATCTAACGCAAAAGCTTGCTGCTACCCGGTGGCAGGCGGGTGAAATATGGCCGCTTGTTTAAGCCAGAACCGGCAAGGCGCGTGCGTGAGCAAGCATCGTTACATCTTATATCCTCTTCTCTACCAATGAAAAACGCTAGAGTGCCCGTTGTCCCGCCGCTAGTTGTCATTGGGGCGCTGTTTTTCATTTTCGGGTTCATCACCTGGCTGAACGGCACGCTGATTCCCTTTCTGAAAATAGCGTGCGACCTCACCTACTCGCAGGCCTTGCTGGTGACCTTCGCCTTCTACATCGCCTACGTTTTCCTGGCCATTCCCTCCTCGCTGATTTTGCAGAAAACCGGCTTCAAAAACGGCATGGCCCTGGGCTTAGTGGTTATGGCGGGTGGGGCGCTCCTGTTTGTGCCAGCGGCGCAGGCGCGGTCTTTTGCGCTCTTTCTGATTGGGCTATTCATACAAGGGGCGGGGTTGGCGTTGCTGCAAACCGCATCGAATCCTTACGCCAGTATTCTGGGGCCTATTGAAAGTGCCGCGCAACGCATCAGCATCCTCGGAATTTGCAACAAAATAGCCGGGGCTCTGAGTCCTGTTGTTATTGGCGCCGTGGTGTTGAAAGGAGCCAGCGAATTGGAAAACCAGTTGGCTCGTGCCATTTCGCCGGCCGCCAAGGCGGTGCTGCTGCAACAGCTAGCCGACCGGGTAATTGTCCCGTATGTGCTCATGGCGGGCGCTCTGGTGGTGCTTGCTCTACTAATCAAAGTTTCTGGGTTGCCGGAAATTGCCACGCAACCTACACCAGTGACTATTAACGCGCCGGAGCAGGCTCGTAGCGTCTGGCAATTTCCACATTTGCTGTTCGGAATAGGCGCTATTTTTTGCTGCGTCGGCATCGAGGTAATTGCCGGCGACACCATCATTCAGTACGGCCGGTCGCAGGGCATCAGCCTCGATATAGCCCGGAATTTCACTTCCCTTACTCTGATAGCTATGCTGGTAGGGTACTGCGTGGGTATTTGGGCTATTCCGCGGTACGTAAACCAACAGTCGGCGCTGAGTATCTGCGCCGTGGTGGGGGTGGTGGGTACGGTTGGCGTGCTGCTCACCCAGGGCTACACGTCGGTGCTGTGTGTGGCCTTGTTGGGGGTGGCCAACTCCCTGATGTGGCCTGCCATATTCCCGCTGGGTATCAAAGGGCTGGGTAGCTTCACGGAACGCGGCTCGGCCCTGCTGATTATGGGAATTGGGGGCGGAGCTGTGCTGCCGTACATCTACGGCCAACTCAGTGAAGTAATAGGCTTGCAGCATGCCTACATACTCCTGCTTCCGTGTTACGCGTACGTGCTGTTTTTCGCTTTGAAAGGCCACGCCATCCAGGTGAAAAAACCAGTGCAGCAGGCCGTGCCAACCATCTAAAAGCGCTATTCATGCAACGCAACTCGTTATTGCTGCTGATTTCACTGGTACTGGTGCTGCACTCTGCAGTTGCGTTGGCGCAGTTTCGGGTGGTAGGCTACCAACCGGCTTGGCGCGGCCAGATAAACAAGGCGCAACTCGCCCAGCTTACGCACGTCAACTACGCTTTTCTGCAGCCTACTGCTACCGGCGGTTTAGAGCCCTTGCCGAATCCGGAAAAGCTGCGGCAGTTGGTAGCAGCGGCCCACGCAGTTCGCGTGCGGGTGCTTATATCGGTGGGCGGCTGGCACAACGGCGACCACAGTGCCTTCGATTCCATTGGCGCAACCCCAGCCTACACCAAAGCCTTCGTTGCCAACTTGATGCGCTTCGCCCAAGAGTATCAGCTTGATGGCATCGACATGGATTGGGAGCACCCCGATGCGCGTACGGCGAGCGGCTACGCTGCCCTTATGCAGCAGCTAGGCACGCAATTGCACCGCCAAGGCAAGCTCCTGACGGCCGCTATTGCCGGGGGCACCTGGGCGGGGCCCGGAATCCTGCCTAGCGTTTTCGAGGTGGTTGATTTCATGAACATCATGGCGTATGATGCTCCTGCACCAGCGCATGCCACCTACGCCGATGCGGTGCAGACCTTGGCTTACTGGAAAGGGCGCGGCTTGCCCGCCCACAAAACAGTGCTGGGCGTTCCGTTCTACGGGCAGCCGGGCGGCGTGGCGTTTACTGCCCTGCTGGCCCAGGGAGCCAACCCGAGGGCCGATTCACTGGCGGCTGTAGGCTACAACGGACTGGCCACCATCAAACGCAAAACCACCCTCGCCCTCAACCAAGCCAGCGGCATCATGATGTGGGAACTAACCCAGGACGCAAGCGGCGAGAATTCTCTGCTCACGGCTATCAGCCAGGAGGTGCGCCGCCAAGCTAGCGCCAAGCCCCCTGCCCGTTGATGCCGCAGCACGTGGCGTTGCCAAGCAGTGGTTTTACCCGAAGCGTGCAGAGCAGAGCTGGAAACCTGCACTCCTGAAAAGTTATATCTTATTTGGGTAGAATGCTTAAACAGGTGCTTCCATGGGTACTTAGAAGCACCAGAAAAATAGGCAGGAACGCACTATCTGCGTGTGCGGCCACTCAACTGAAATTGTCTTGCGTGTGCGCACACATTTTTTTTGTTAATCTCTTGCTTTACATATAGCAGTCACCTATGTTTGGGTTAAGTAGTCAATTAAGTGTTTGAAAAGTCTTATTCGACTTTCACACAGTAGCAGGAAGATCAGCGTAGCTTATTCCTTCACCACTGCGGCAGTGATGCTCCACGTTGGGAAGGCCGCCATATAGATACAGCAAACAGCAGGGCCGCTTGGTACCCCCAACAAGTGCCCGCTGCCACAACCAAGCTCACCATAGATAACGCGTAGGCAGGCTCCCATTCTATGGGCGGGCCTGCTGTACTTGATGTAGTTGAAAGTGCCGCCCGAGTTGGTGCTCTGGCTACTAGTGCATGTCTTTTGTATTGCTTGGCGCGGGGCCCATCCATCCTAGCTCGGCGCCTTTCCCTCTGCTTACAGGCAGAAAACCTCCTCGTACCCGGTTTCAGCCCGCTCTACTTGTCGAAACCGGCTTGTATTTCTTCGGAAATCCTGCTTTTGAAGTTGTCTCGCCGCGTTTTCAACCACAAAATAGTCGTCTGAAATCTATGAAAAGATCTACTTGGCTTACTTTACTGCCGGTACTTGGCTTGCACAGCCTGGCGCAGGCGCAAACCAAAACGGTATCCGGCAAGGTAACCGACTCGAAAGGGGGGGCGCTGCCGGGGGTTACCGTTATCGTGCAGGGCACCCAGCAGGGCCTGAGCACGGGTGCCGATGGTAGTTATTCCATTGGGGTGCCCGACAATGCCACGCTGGTTTTTTCGTCGATTGGCTACGATTCCAAAACCGTGGCAGTGGGTTCCCAGGCCGTTGTCGACGTGTCGCTGGTTGAAAGTGCGCAGACGCTGAACGAGGTAGTGGTAACGGCTCTGAACGTGTCGCGCGACCGTCGGACGCTGGGCTACTCAGTAACCGAAATCAAAGGCACTTCCCTGACCGAGGCGCGCGAAACCAACGTAGCCAACTCGCTGGTGGGTAAGGTGGCGGGCCTGAACGTGAATTCCACGTCCGGCGGACCCGGCGCGTCGAGCAACGTGATTATCCGGGGGGCTTCCAGCCTCAACCAAACCAACCAGCCGCTGTACGTTATCAATGGGGTGCCAGTGGAAAGCCAGCCTAGCGGCGGCGCCGGGGCCACCATCGGCAACAGCGGCGGGCAGTACGACAACGCCCCCGACTTCGGCGACCCTATCTCCAACATCAACCCCGACGATATCGAGTCTATTTCGGTGTTGAAGGGCGCCGCCGCGTCGGCGCTGTACGGCTACCGGGCCAAGGCGGGTGTTATTCTGATTACCACCAAAAGCGCCAAGGGCAACGACGGCCTCGAGTTCAACAGCAACTACGTGGTGCAGCGGGTGTTCAACCTCACCGATTGGCAGTACGAGTACGGTCAAGGAGCCAATAACTTAAAGCCCACTTCGGCAACCGCCGCGTCTACCGATGGCAACTCCAGCTGGGGCGGCCGCCTCGACGGTTCCAACGTGGTGCAGTTCGACGGGACGGAGCGGCCTTACGTGGCGCAGAAAGACAATATCCGCAACTTCTACCGCGACGGGGGCAGCTTCACTAACACTGTGGCATTCAATAAAAGCTTCACCGGGGGTTCGGTGCGGTTGTCGGCCAGTGACTTGTCTAATACCGCGGTGGTGCCCAATTCGCGCCTCGACCGGCAGACGTTCAACTTCGTGGGTACGTTCGACCCGTTCAAGCACTTAACCATCGATGCGCGGGCCAACTACATTCTCGAGCAAGCCAAAAACCGGCCGATTCTCTCGGACGGGGCCGGCAACGCCAACTTCAACGTGGCCTTTCTGCCCACCAGCCTGGACGTGCGCACCTTGCAGCCGGGCACCAAGGCCGACGGTAGTGAACTGACGTTCAATACGGGCAACGTGTACAACACCAATCCGTATTTCGCGGCCAACAACTTCATTAACAACACCACGCGCGAGCGGTTGCTTTCGTCGGTGTCGGCGCGTTATACGCTCGACAACGGCTTATTTCTGCAGGGCCGGGTGGGGCGCGATGCGTATTCGGACCGTATTACCAACGTAACTCCTTCGGGCACGGCCTACCGTCCGTTGGGCAGCATCACGGAAATAACGTCGCGGTTCACTGACCTCAACGCCGACGGGCTGGTAGGCAAAACCTTTGCGGTTGGCGAGACCTTCTCGTTCACGCCCAACCTCGGCGCCAGCTACCGCCGCACCAAGCAGGAGGGCTTCCAGAACTTCGGCAACGACTTCGCCATTTTCGGCATCAGCACCCTCGGCAACACCAAGACTAGGTCGGTGCTGCCCATTTTCAGCGACCAGGAAATCCAGTCGGTGTACGGCTCAGTGGACTTCTCGTACCGGGAGTTGCTATTTCTGACTGCCACGTTGCGGCGTGACTGGTTTTCCACACTGGCCACGCCCGGCGTCGACAACGACTTGAGCATCACGTATCCGGGGGTGAGCGGCTCGTTTGTGTTCACCGAGCTTTGGAAACCTCAGGTCTTGACTTTCGGTAAGCTCCGGGCGGGCTACTCGAAAGTCGGCCAGGCCACCAATCCTTACCAGACGCAGTTAAGCTACGCGCTGTCGTCGTCGACGCTGCTGGGCATACCGTTCGGCAACCCCGATAACGCCAATATTCCGAACCGCGGGCTGCTGGCTTCGCAAGCAACGGAACTTGAGTTTGGCACCGAACTGGGCTTCCTGGACAGCCGCGTACGCCTGGATTTGACGTTCTACAAAAAGAAGTCGACCAACGAAATTGTAAACGCACCTTCCTCTATCACCTCCGGCTATTCCGGGGCCGTTCTCAACGCGGGCGAGCTGGAAAACAAGGGCGTGGAGGTGCTGCTGACAGTGATACCAGTGAAAACCACCAATTTCACTTGGACTTCCTCCTTTAACACCGCTTACAACAAAAGCACTGTGCTTTCGCTGGCGGCTGGCCAAACGCAGTCGGTATATGCTACCTCACGTTCGGGAGCGGGCTTCATAGGCCAGATCGTGGACAAGCCGTTTGGCCAGGTGCTGGCCTACGACTACAAATACAACACCGATGGCAGCATTGCCTTGACGCCAAACGGCACTCCCGCCCGGGGTAACCTAACGGCCTATGGCACCGCTTTCCATCCCTGGACCGGCGGCTGGAGCAACGACTTCATGTACAAGCGCTTCAACCTGGGCGTGCTTATCGACGGAAAATTTGGCGCCAAAATCTTCTCGGCCACCGACTACTACGCCACCATCTTTGGGCTGCACAAGGCAACCTTGGAAAACCGGGAAGGTACTTTCGGTCCCGACAATGTGGATGCGGCCACCTACTACGGCACCCTAGCCAATAACGTGTCCAAGCAGTTTGTGCAGGATGCCGGCTTCATCAAGCTGCGGCAAGTGACGCTGGGGTATTCTTTTCCGAGCGCACTTTTCAACAACAAGGTGCAGCGCCTGACGCTGAGCTTGGTGGCTCGGAACCTGTTTTTCATCCGGCGCCTGACCGACAACATCGACCCTGAAGGCAGCTACAACGCCTTTTCGCAAGGCTTGGAGCTGGGCGGCGTGCCCCCCTCCCGGACGGTGGGCCTCAACCTGAGTGCCAAGTTCTAGGCGCATGCCAGCCAACTGGTTCACTTCAACGACTACCCTTCTCATGAAAAATATATTTCCAAAACACGCCGTGCTGGCTAGTGCCGCCCTGTTGCTGGCCAGTGGCTGCACCGATAATTTCGAGGACGTTAACACCAACCCGGCGACTTACACCCAGAGCTCGTTTGACCCCAATTACTTGCTCACGCAGTCGCAGCTTACGTACACGGGCAGCACCGACTTTGCCTACGAAACCTGGCGCGGCAACCTGATTCACTGCTCGATGTTCGTGCAGGGCATGGCCACCGTCATCGGCTACTGGGCCGGCGACAAGTACCTGCTCAACGAAGGTTACACGGCCGCCTACTGGGAGAAAAGCTACAGCGAGCAAGTGAAGTCCGTCACGGACTTGGTAGAGCAAACCCGCAACAAGCCGCAGTACAAAAACCTGCACCAGATTTCGCGCATCATGCGGGCCCTGATTATGGAGCGCATCACTGACATCTACGGTGACGTACCGTACGTAGAGGCCGGCCAGGGCTACTACACCGGCATCATCACGCCTAAGTACGACAAGCAGGAAGACATCTACGCCGACTTGCTGAAGGAAGTGAGTGAGGCCACCGCCGCCCTTGATCCGACGGCCGACATCACGGCCAACGACGTGTTTTATAAAGGCAACATCGAGCAGTGGCAGCGCTTCGGCAACACCTTGCTGTTGCGCATGGCCATGCGCCTAACCAAGGTTAATGAGGCCACTGCCAAGCAGTACGCCACTCAGGTGCAAGGCAAAACCATGCAAAGCAACGCCGACAACGCCATTGTGCTACACGATGTGGTGGGCGGCCGCACCACCCAGAACCGCAACAGCCAAGTGCTGCTCGGCGACGGCGGGCAGGAGCACTACTACGTGAAATGGTCGAAGACCTTTATTGACTACCTGAAAACCAACAACGACCCGCGCCTCGCCAAAATCGCCGTGACGCGGCTCTATACCAGCGACGCCACCAAAACCCCGAGCCAAACACCCATCTCGACCGTAGCGGCGCAGAAGGGTTTGCCCAACGGCCGGGACTTGAGCGGCCGGGCCGCGTACGACGTATCAACGGCCCCAGACTACACCTCGATTCCCGACTATTCGTCGCCGAACCCGGGCATGATCAAGCGGAACGGTCCTACGTTTGTGTTGACGTACGCCGAATCGGAATTGCTGCTGGCCGAAGCTGCACAGCGCTGGGGCCTGGGTAGCGCGCAGCAGCACTACAACGCCGGCGTAACAGCCGCCATAACGTACTTAAATCAGTACGACGCCACTATGGACATCCCGGCTTCGGAAGCGGCTGCCTACCTGACTGCGCACCCCTACAGCGCCAGCAATGGCCTACGACTAATCAATACGCAGTACTGGGCGCACACCAACACCATGCTCGACTTCTACGAATCGTGGTCGAACTGGCGCCGCACGGGCTTTCCAGAGCTTACGCCGGTGGTGTATCCCAACAGTGCTACCAGTGGCCAGATTCCGCGCCGTTTGCCTTACCCAACGGCTGAAATAACATCCAACCCCAACAACTACCGAACCGCCAGCGCCGCAGTAACCGGCGGCGACAACCTGACCGGCCGCGTATGGTGGGACAAATAAGCTGACCTCTTATAGATTGCACGTAAAAGAAGCTTCACTGCGAGGTAGTGCAAGCTTCTTTTACTTTACAGTCCGGGGAAGGAAACATCGTGGCCTATTGCTGCGGCTGCGCGGTCTGGCACCTTCCCGCTGTTCTTTCTGCTGCCCACTTCATTTCAAGTTAAGCTCTGCATGCTGTTTACTCTTACATTGAAAGCCCGAGTGTGCGGGCTGCTAGCCACAGGGCTGTTAGCCAGTCAAGTAGCACTAGCTCAATCAACAGAAATACCGGCGCAAAGCCTCGGGTTAGTGCCCCTGCCGCGGGAAGTCAAAGCTTACGCCGCCACCTACGCACTGCCCCAAAAAATAAGCGTGTACGCTGCTAGCCCAGCCGAACGTAATGTGGCTACGCTACTGCAGGGCATGCTCACTTCGCTCGGCAAAACCGTTACGCTCACCACCAACCGCCAAGCGGCCCAGATTGTGCTGGCTACTGCCGCCGCCACCAGCCCCGAAGCCTACCAATTGGTGGTTGATAAAGCCGGCATCAAGATTACGGCGGCGGGCGGACCAGGGCTGTTCTACGGCACCCAGACCTTGCTGCAACTATTGCCGCCCCGCGCCGCCGCTACGGCCAAGGTGCCTTACGTCCGCATTTCTGACCAGCCCGCTTTTCAGTGGCGCGGGGGGATGCTCGACGTGTGCCGTCATTTCTTTCCCGTGTCGTTTGTCAAGAAGTACATCGACTTTCTGGCCGCCTATAAGATGAACACGTTTCATTGGCACCTGACCGACGACCAAGGGTGGCGCATCGAAATCAAGAAGTACCCGAAGCTCACCGAAATCAGTGCCTTCCGCTCGGAAACCCTGCTTGGCGCGCAACAACAGATGAAAACGCCCGCCGATTTCAAATACGACGGCACGCCTTACGGTGGCTTCTATACCCAGGAGCAAATCAAGGATGTAATAGCGTATGCTCAGAAGCGCTACGTCACCATTGTGCCGGAAATAGAAATGCCGGGCCACTCAGTGGCCATTCTGGCGGCTTACCCTGAACTGGCTTGCAAGCCCGGCCCCTACCAAACCTGGACTAAGTGGGGCGTCAACGAGGACATTGTCTGCCCCACCGAGCCTACTTTTCGCTTCTTCGAAGACGTGCTGACCGAGGTAAGCGCCTTGTTCCCGGGTAAGTACATCCACATTGGCGGCGACGAGGCCCCGAAAGCGCGTTGGAAGGAAAGCGCCGCGGTGCAAGAAATTATGAAGCGCGAAGGCTTCACCGATGTGGAGAAGGTGCAAGGTTGGTTTAACCGCCGCATCGAGAAATTCTTGCAGAGCAAGGGCAAAAAGCTCATTGGCTGGGACGAAATACTGGAGGGCGGTATTGCACCAAGCGCTGCGGTAATGAGTTGGCGCGGTGAAAAAGGCGGCATTGAAGCAGCCCAGCATGGCCACGACGTAGTGATGACGCCTACCACCAACCTCTACCTAGACTACGGCCAGAATCCGCAGCCGCACAGCCCCTACGAACCGCTCATGATTGGCGGCTACTTGCCCTTGGCGAAAGTGTATTCCTATAACCCCTTGCCCAAAGAGCTTACGCCCGAGCAGCAAAAGCATATTATGGGCGTAGGGGCCAATATGTGGACCGAGTACATCACGACTCCGGAAAAAGCAGAATACATGCTGTTTCCACGCTTCTTGGCCGCCGCCGAAGTAGCCTGGACGCCCGCCGCCCTCAAAAGCTACGAGGCCTTCTTGCCCCGCATGGGCCAGCAGTTTGCCCGCTTAGATGCCAAGAAAATCAACTACCGGGTGCCTGAGCCGCTTGGCCTCGACAGCGCCACCGTGGTGAAGCAAGGCAACAAAGCCGTGCTGACGCTTCGCACCCTAGTGCCAGGGTCGCAGATTCGCTACACCTTGGACGGCAAAATGCCCGACGAAACCACCGACCTCTACACCAAGCCATTTACGGTGCCCCAGAACCGACAAATCACCGTGCGGGCTGTAACCGTGGCGCCCAACGGCCGCAAAAGCCCCCCCGTTCAGCTGCTAATCAACTAACGAGTCGTTCGGTATCCGGCAAACTCAGTGCGCCGGATACCGAACAAACTGTGTTTCCTTTCAGTGAATCAACCAGGGACATTTGGCGCGGTGCTACAAGGCTCGGCTGTCAAGGTAAAGCGCTATTGCCTTCGGTTGGACTAGGCGTGAGTGGCTAGGTACAGGTAGGTGCCTGATGTGATTCGCATAACTTTACGCTGATGCCTACCTACGAAACCATCAGCGACTATTACCGCCGCTACGGCCACGGCCAGCCGGCCAATCAGCAAGTAGCCGCCTACCGCATCGACGGCCCGGACGTGCCCAGCTTCTTCCCGCACATCCGCCGGGACTTCTACAAAATCAAGCTGTTGTGCGATGCGCAAGGCCTGCTCTCCTACGCCGACCAACGCGTGCTCGTGCAGACCGATGCCTTGGTGTTTGTTAATCCGCTGCTACCCCATTCGTGGGCGCGCACCGCGGGCCGCGAAACCGGCTTCGCCTGCTTGTTCACCGAGGAATTTGTAACCTAGCCGCTAAAAACCGCTGGCGTGGCAAGCTCGCCCTTGTTTCGGGTGGGAGCGAATCCGGTGCTGTTTCCCCCACCGGAGGTAGTAGGCCGGCTCCGCCAAACCTTTGAGCACCTCTTGACTACGCTGCACTCAACTTACCCACACAAGCATGACTTGGCCCGTGCCTACGTGCAGGTGCTGCTGCATGAGGCGTTGCAACTCGCCCCAATTGAAGTCAATGAGCGGCCGGGTACGGCCGCGGTTCGTCTTAGTAGGCTGTTTCTGGATTTGCTTGATCGGCAGTTTCCTCGCTCGTCGCCCGCGCAGCCGCTTTTGCTGCGCAACGCCAACGAGTTTGCCCGGCAACTGGCTGTGCACCCCAATCACCTCAACAAAGCGCTAAAGGAAACAACAGGCAAGACCACCACCGCACATATTGCCAGCAAGCTGTTGGTGGAGGCCCGGGCGCTGCTACGCCACAGCAACTGGAGCCTAGCCGAAATAAGCTATTGCTTAGGGTTCGACTATACTACCAACTTCCACAATTTCTTCAAACGGCATACAGGACAGTCGCCCAGTCAGTATCGCCGGCAGCCTGTCGTGCTTTCATAGCTTTTGGATTGATTCGCATAGCTGGTGAGTGTTGCTGGCCGCGACCTTTGTTGGCTCATCTAAGCCATTCAAACGCATGGAAAATGGAATAGCGGGCAAGGTCGTTGCCATCACGGGAGCCAGCAGTGGCATTGGAGAAGCCACGGCGTTGTTACTGGCCGAGCGCGGGGCCACCGTCGTGCTGGGGGCCCGTCGCCCCGAGCCTTTGGCAGCACTAACCGAGCGTATTACGGCCGCGGGTGGGCAAGCCAGCTACCTCGTTACTGATGTGCGGCAGCGCGAGGACGTAGCGCAGCTCGTGCAGTTGGCTCTCACACAATACGGCCGGCTGGACGTACTCGTCAGCAACGCAGGCATCAGCCCCATTTCACGGCTCGATGAGTTGCGGGTAGACGATTGGGAAGCCATGATTGACGTCAACTTGAAAGGTGTGCTGTATGGCATTGCGGCGGCGCTGCCGGTTTTCCGCCAGCAGGAAGCGGGGCATTTCGTGCATGTGCTGTCCACGTCGGGCCTTGTTATTACCCCCACCATGGGCGTGTATGCAGGCACCAAAAATGCCGTGCGCGCTATTACTGAGGCTCTGCGCCAGGAAGCTGGGCCCCACCTGCGTGTTACGGGCGTTTCGCCGGGCTTCGTGCAAACCAACTTGGCCAGTTCAATATCCGATGCTGCGGTCCAGACCCAAATTCAAGACAAGATGGAGGAACTAGCTATTCCGCCCGCAGCCATTGCCCGTGCCATAGCCTTTGCCATAGAGCAGCCCGCCAACGTGGATGTGGGCGAGCTAGTTGTGCGGCCCACTGCGCAGGGGTAGTAGAAACGGCAGCAACTGGCTGTTCGAGTGCCATAAGGCCCGAACTCACGTCGGTTGTGCCACCTGGCTTGGCACTCTGCTGGTGCGCCGCGTCATCGTGGCGCGCTAGCTCCCGTATACGCCCATGGCCAGCGGGCCGGCGCGTGCCGGCCAGTACGTAACAGGTGGCTGCCTTTAACTGATGAACAAGCAACAACAACCCTCGCGCCCCCGCATTTTGGTTACGGGTGGAGCGGGCAAACTGGGCAAGGTCTGCGTGGCCGACTTATTGGCTCATGGCTACGACGTGTTTGTGGTGGACACGGTGCCCGTAAAAGGTGTGCCGGGCATCATCGCCGACTTGGCCGACTTCGGACAGACGCTGGATGCGCTTTCCTCGGTGGGGCAGGAGATTTACGCGGGCGTGGCCCCGCAGGCCTTCACCGCCATTGTGCACCTGGCGGCCTTCCCGACCCCACGGCAGTATCCCGACGCCCATTTGTTTCAGAACAACATCATGGGCACCTACAACATTTTTGAGGCAGCCCGGCGCTTGGGCATCAACCAGGTGATTTGGGCGTCCAGCGAAACCACGCTAGGCGAGCCTTTCGACGGAGCGGCTCCCTACGCGCCTGTAGATGAAGACTACCCCTTGCGGGCCAAAAGTGCCTATGCCTTGGCCAAAGTGCTCATGGAAGATATGGCTCGCCAGTTTTGTTACCAGACGCCTGCCCTCAAACTGGTTGGCCTGCGCTTCTCGAACGTGATGGAACCGGCCGACTACGCTAGGTTTCCGGCTTACAACGATGACCCCGAAGAGCGCAAGTGGAACATGTGGTCTTACATTGACGCCCGGGACGGCGCGCAAGCTATCCGCAAAGCTATTGAATGGCAGGCCACAGGAATGCACGCCTTTATCATCGCCAACGCCGATACGGTGATGACGACACCCTCGGCCGAGCTCATGGCCACTACCTTCCCCACTGTGCCCCTCAAGAAAGAAGTAGCAGGGCACGAAACGCTGCTCTCCATTGAGAAAGCGCGCCGCGTGTTAGGCTATGAACCCGAGTTTAGCTGGCGCGAAGCCAAGTCATTGGAATCGAAGAAATAGGAGGGCATTAACTACCAGAGACACGAGCTATTCAGAAGGAGCTGCCAGCCGCACTCGTGCGGTAGTGAAAAGCACGGGCTTAGTCGCTTCTATCTCTAACCCCAGGCGTTGAGGCTGACTAGTCAGCCCCAACGACTGGGGTTTTATCCGCTCGAAAACCAGCGGCAAACCACAGCCCTCTCTGTCTGATTTGTTGTAAACCACCTTATCCGGCGGACTTAGCCAGCAGGAGCAGATGTAGAGTCCGGCTTCAGGTACGCAGTAACTTATCGGGGGTAAGAGGCAGGGAGCGCAGGCGCTGACCGGTGGCGTGGAACACTGCATTGGTGATAGCCGCCGCAGTGCCGACGCAGCCAATTTCGCCAATGCCACGCGCCCCCAGCTCGCTGATGTGCGGGTCGGGGATGTTGAGCCACTCCACCAGCAGATCGGGCGTATCAGCCATACTAGGCACGTGGTAATCGGCTAGGTTACGCACCACGGCGCGCCCATTGCGCGAGTCGTAGTGGGTGGCTTCCATCAACGCGGCGCCTACCCCCATGGCCATGCCGCCGATAATCTGCGAGTGCGCCGTTTGGGGGTTCATCAGCCGGCCCACGTCGTATACCCCGCACAGCCGGGCCACGCGAATCGAGCCGCTGGCTTCATCTACGCGCACCTGCGCAAACACGGCGCCAAATGAGTAGAACGAATATTTATCCCGCTCTTCCCCCGGCTTGGCGCCGTCCGTAGCAACCACTGACGGTAGCTTGGCCCGACTTAAAATCGCGCTGTACGTTTCGCTCTTGGCCGGATTTGCCGTAAGCACTAAACGCCCCTCTCGCGCTTCGATGGCCGTGGCCGCTACGCCAAACAGCGGCGACTGCGCGTCGCGTACAGCAAGGATTTTGAGCGCCTCTAGGGCCGCGCGGGCCGCTGCCTGCGCCGCGGGGCCCACCGTAGCCGTGGTGGTAGAGCCCCCCGTGGTGGGCGCCGACGGCAGCGAAGAATCCCCTAACTCAAAGCGCACCTGCTCGATGGGTAGGGCTAGCGCGTCGGCGCTGATTTGCCGGAAGATAGTGTAGGCACCGTTGCCCAGCTCGTGGGTAGCGCTCTGCACCAGGGCCCGGCCGTCGGCGAAGATGGTGGCGCGGGCTTTAGCTTCTTTCCTACCGGCCGGGTACATGGTGGTGGCCATGCCGTATCCCACGAGCTGGCTGCCGTCGCGCATGGAGCGCGGCCGGGGG